>NZ_JBQQCA010000011.1:0-131433 GCF_052246635.1 Streptomyces sp. 6N223
CTCCGCCCCCGGACCCCCGTTCGCCGCACACACCCCGGCACCCCACCCGGGGGTGAGCGCCGTCGTCAACTCCGCCTTCCGTCACATGTGGGCCGAGCTGGAGCCCATCGGCCGCGACGCCGCCACCGGCGGCTACCGCCGCTTCGCGTGGACCGACGCCGACGCCGCCTGCCGGGAGTGGTTCCGCCGCCAGGCGGAGACCCGCGGGCTCGCCTACGAGGTGGACCGCAACGGCAACCAGTGGGCCTGGCTCGGCGACCCCGCCCGCGGCGGGGCCGTCGTCACCGGCTCGCACCTGGACTCCGTGCCGGACGGCGGCGCCTTCGACGGGCCGCTGGGCGTGGTCTCGGCGTTCGCCGCCCTCGACGCCCTGCGCGAGCGCGGCGCGGCGGGCGGCGGCCGCCCCCTCGGGGTCGTGGCGTTCGCCGACGAGGAGGGCGCCCGCTTCGGCGTCTCCTGCGCCGGATCCCGGCTGGCCTGCGGCCGGCTCGGCCCCGAGCGCGCCCGGCGGCTGGTGGACGCCGACGGCGTCACCCTCGCCCAGGCCATGGCCCGCGCCGGGCACGACCCCGAAGCCATCGGGCCCGACCCGCAGCGGCTGACCCGGATCGCCGCCTTCGTCGAACTCCACGTCGAGCAGGGCCGGGCCCTGGCCCACACCCCGCACCCCGTCGGCGTCGCCTCCGGCATCTGGCCGCACGGCCGCTGGCGCTTCGACTTCGAGGGCGAGGCCAACCACGCGGGCACCACCCGCCTCCATGACCGCCGCGACCCGATGCTCAGCTTCGCCACCACCGCGCTCGCCGCCCGCAAGAAGGCCCGGCTCGCCGGGGCGCTGGCCACCTTCGGCAAGGTCACCGCCGCCCCCGGCGGGGTCAACGCCGTGCCGTCCCTCGTGCAGGGCTGGCTCGACGCCCGCGCCCCCGAGCAGGACACCCTCACCGCCCTCGTCGACGAGGTGACCCGCACGGCCACCGAGCGCGGACGGCGCGACGGCGTCACCCTGCGCGTCACCAAGGAGTCCTTCACCGGCGCCGTCGCCTTCGACGCCGGGCTGCGCGAGCGCATCGCCACCCTGCTGGGAGGCGCGCCCGTGCTGCCCACCGGCGCCGGCCACGACGCCGGCATCCTCGCCACCGCCCGCCCCGCGCCCGTCCCCGCCGCCATGCTCTTCGTCCGCAACCCCACCGGCGTCTCCCACGCGCCCGCCGAGCACGCCGAGGACGCCGACTGCCTGGCCGGAGTGGCCGCGCTCGCGAAGGTGCTGGAGGATCTGAGACAGGAGGACCGAGCGGACCGAGCGGACCGGCACGACCCGGAGGACCCGGAGGACCGGGAGGAACCGGTGTGACGCTGAGCGCGCAGACGTACTGGGCGGAACACGCCTGGCTCAACGGCACCGTCGAGCCGGGCGTGGTGCTGGCCACCGCCGACAGCGGCTACCTCACCGAGGTGCGCCCGGGCACGCCCGCGCCCCCGGCCGGGGCGGTCACGCTGCGCGGCCTGACCCTGCCCGGCCTGGCCAACGCCCACAGCCACTTCTTCCACCGCGCCCTGCGCGCCACCGCCCAGATCGGCGGCGGCACCTTCTGGACCTGGCGCGAGGCCATGTACCACATCGCCGACCGGCTCACCCCCGACTCCTGCTTCGACCTGGCGCGCGCCGTCTACGCCGAGATGGCGCTGGCCGGGATCACCTGCGTCGGCGAGTTCCACTACGTGCACCACCAGCCAGGCGGGGAGCCCTACCACGACAGGAACGCCATGGGGAAGGCGCTGATCGCCGCCGCCGCCGAGGCGGGCATCCGTCTCACCCTGCTCGACGCCTGCTACCTCTCCGCCGGCTTCGGCCAGGCCCCCGCGCCCCAGCAGAGGCGCTTCTCCGACGGCACCGCCGAGGCCTGGGCCGAACGCGCCGACGCCCTGCGCGGCAACGCCACCACCCGGATCGGCGCCGCCATCCACTCGGTGCGGGCCGTGCCCGCCGACGCCCTGGGCACCGTCGCCGCGTGGGCGAGGGAGCAGCGCGCCCCGCTCCACCTCCACCTCTCCGAGCAGCCCGCCGAGAACGCCGCCTGCCGCCGCGCCCACGACCGCACCCCCACCCGCCTGCTCGCCGACCACGGCGTGCTCGGCCCGCGCACCACCGCTGTGCACGCCACCCACCTCACGGAGGACGACCTCGAACTGCTGGGCCGCTCCGCCACCCGCGTCTGCCTGTGCCCCACCACCGAGCGCGACCTCGCCGACGGCATCGGCCCCGCCGCCCGGCTGCGGCGCGTCGGCAGCCAGCTCTGCCTGGGCACCGACAGCAACGCCGTGATCGACCTCTTCGAGGAGGCGCGCGGCATCGAACTCCACGAGCGGCTGCGCACCCGCACCCGCGGCCACTTCACCGCCGCCCAGCTGCTGCGCTCCGCCACCGAGCACGGCCACGCCGCCCTCGGCTGGCCCGAGGCCGGACGCCTGGAGACCGGGATGCTCGCCGACTTCACCACCATCGCGCTCGACACCACCCGCACGGCGGGCCCGCCGCCCCGGATGGCCGCCGAGGCCGCCGTCTACGCGGCGACCAGCGCCGACGTGCGCCACACCGTGGTCGCCGGGCGGCACCTCGTGCGCGACGGCACCCACCAGCTCGTGCACGACGCGCCGCGCGTCATCAGCGGCACCGTCGACGCCCTGCGCCACGCCGTCGGCTGAACGACGCCCCCCATGACCACCGCCACCAAGACCGCGACCACCCCCGCCGGGAGCGCCGCCGATGCCCAGCAGCATCGCCATCACCCACATCAGCACCCTCATCACGAACGATCCCTCCCTCGGCACGGGTCCGCTCGGCCCCCTCACCGACGCGGCCGTCGTCATCGACGGCGACCGCGTCGCCTGGACCGGTGCATCCAGTAGAGCACCCGCCACTGACAGTTACCACGACGCGGCGGGCCGGGCCCTCATCCCCGGCTTCGTCGACTCCCACTCCCACCTGCTCTTCGCCGGCGACCGCGCCGAGGAGTTCGCCGCCCGCGCCGTCGGCCTCCCCTACACGGCAGGCGGCATCCGCACCACCGTCGAGGCCACCCGCCGCGCCAGCGACGCCGCGCTCACCACCCGCCTCGTCTCGCTGCTGACCGAGATGCGCCGCCAGGGCACCACCACCGTCGAGACCAAGTCCGGCTACGGCCTCACCGTCGCCGACGAGGCCCGCGCGCTGCGCATCGCCCGCCGCCACACCGAGGAGACGACCTTCCTCGGCGCCCACATCGTCGCCCCCGGCATGGACCCGGCCGCCTACCTCGATCTCGTCACGGGCCCGATGCTCGACGCCTGCGCGCCCCACGCCCGCTGGATCGACGCCTTCTGCGAACGCGGCGCCTTCGACGCCGACGCCGCCCGCGCCGTCCTCACCGCCGGCCGCGCGCGCGGCCTCGTCCCGCGCCTCCACGCCAACCAACTCGCCCCCGGCCCCGGCGTACGCCTCGCCGTCGAGCTCGCCGCCGCCTCCGCCGACCACTGCACCCACCTCGCCGACGCCGACGTCGACGCCCTCGCCCAGGCCGCCACCGCCCCCGAGCCGACCGTGGCCACCTTGCTCCCCGGCTGCGAGTTCTCCACCCGCTCCCCCTACCCCGACGCCCGCCGCCTGCTGGACGCCGGCGCCGTCGTGGCCCTGGCCACCGACTGCAACCCCGGCTCCTCCTACACCAGCTCCATGGCGTTCTGCATCGCCCTCGCCGTCCGCGAGATGGGCATGACCCCCGACGAGGCACTGTGGTCGGCCACCGCGGGCGGCGCCGCCGCCCTGCGCCGCGCCGACATCGGCCGCGTCACGCCCGGCGCGCGCGCCGACCTGGTGCTGCTGGAGGCGCCCTCGCCGATCCACCTCGCCTACCGCCCCGGAGTCCCCCTCGTCGCCGCCGTCTGGCGCGAGGGCGTACGCGTCGTGTGACCGCTCAGCCCGCTCAGCGTGGCCAGCGCGGGCGCGGCGGCCCGAGCAGCGCCCCCAGCGCCAGCAGCCCGAAGCCCGCCACCGCGATCCACGGCCCCGCCGACACGTCGAACGTGGGCGCCCCCAGGTCCCCCTCCTCGATGTCGCCCAGCGACGCCGCGAGCACGATCGTCGAGATCAGGCCGAACACCCCCAGCACGGTCGCCGTGCCCCGCAGCACCGGCCTCGGCCCGCCCGCCGCCTGCGGCCAGGTCGCCAGCAGCGCGGTCAGCGCCGTCGCGAACGCCGTCAGCCAGCTCAGGTACTGCAGGTAGGCGTGCTCGTAGTCCCCCAGGATCTCCCGCGTCTCCTCCGCGTAGAACACCCCGGCCACGCCGTTGAGCGTGAGCGTGTCGCTCGTCTCCTCGTCGACCTCGTACGACAGCCAGTCGAGCACGCCCATCCCGAGGGCGAGCGCCAGCAGCCCGGCGAGCGCGACGAACAGCCCCGCCGACGCGGGTTGCGCCGTCGGCGGCGGATGCCCCGGGAAACCCGGGTACGCCGGCGGCGGGGAGGACGGCGGGGATGACGGCGGCGGCGGTGGAAAGGCCATGTCCCAAGAGCGTCCTCGCACTTCAGGCCCCTGTCCAGACCGCGTCGCGGCGCCCGCGATGAGTTTTCGCCTCCGCCCCGGTCTTGTAGGGAGAACGGAATCCGTGACCCGTAAGGAGTGCATGTGGCCATGTCGACACCGACGACACCCGCGAAGCCGCGCCTGGGCGGCCTGGTCCTGGGCAGCATCGACCCGCAGCGGCTCTACGACTGGTACAAGGCGGCGTTCGCGCCGGAGGCCGGGCCGCAGCCGGCCGAGATGCCGGTGCTGGCGCTGGAGCTGGGCGGCACCTGGCTGATTTTCGAGCACCGCGACGACGTCGGCGAGAAGGCCGCCGAGCCCGGCCGCGTCCTGTTCAACATCGAGGTGGCCGACATCCGCGCCGCCGAGTCCCGGCTGACCGCCATGGGCGCGCGGTGGATCAGGCCCGTGGAGGAGCCGTCGCCGGGCGAGCCGGTGATGCTGGCCACGGTCGAGGACCCGGACGGCAACTATCCGCAGATCTTCCAGGACCTCAGCGGCTGACGCCCCCGCGGGCGGCCTTCCCGCCGACCCCGTCGGCGGCTTCCCGTGCGCCCTCCTGGGCCGCCCGGGCGGCCCAGCGGCGGGCCTTGCGCAGCTCCGGCTCGCCCAGGGCCTCGCCCGCCGCGATGACGCGCGGCCGCAGCGCCGGCTCCGTGGTCAGGGCCCGGAAGAGGAACGCCGCCGACACCTCGTGGCCGGGGCGGTGCACCACCTCGACCGGGTCCGCCGCCCGGACCTCGCCGGGCTCGATCACCCGGAAGTACACGCCGGGGACGGCCGCCCGTGTGAAACGCCGCACCCAGCCGCGTTCGCCGAGCCAGTCGGCGAAGGTGTTGCAGGGGATACGCGGCGAGGTCGCCTCCAGCACCAGCCGCCCGCCGACGCGCCACCGCTCCCCGATCCGCACCTCGCCGAGGTCGATGCCGAGGGTGGTGAGGTTCTCGCCGAAGGTGCCGTTGCGCAGCTCGCGGCCCAGCTCCCGCTCCCAGCGGTCCAGGTCCTCGCGGGCGTAGGCGTACACGGCCTGGTCGTTCCCGCCGTGGTGGCGCAGGTCGCAGACCTCGTCGCCGGCCAGGCCGCTGCCGCCGGTGCCCTTGGGGCCGGGCGCGGCCACCGCGACGGGGCCGGCGACCGGCCGCTTGTCGATGCCGGTGAGGCCGCCCGGCGCCGTGGCGGACGCCGCGGTGGCGGTGCCCTTGCCGAGGTTCACGGACAGGACCGACGGGCCGCCCGCACGTTCATGCACCTGAAGCCGCATGCGCGCCACCCTATGCCGAGCGCCCCCGGCCCCGGCCACTCCGTTACGCCCCGGCACGCCGCCCGGTTTGCCGCCGCGCCGCCTCGTGCGCCCCGGCGCCGCCCCGTACGCCGCCGCGCCTGAGCCCTCCGTGTGCCGCGCTACTCCTCGACCATCAGCCCGCGCCGCAGCTTGCCCAGCGTCCGGGCCAGCAGCCGGGAGACGTGCATCTGCGAGATGCCCAGCTCCTCGCCGATCTCCGACTGGGTCATATTGGCCACGAAGCGAAGCGAAAGGATGCGCCGGTCGCGCGGCGACAGCTCGGCGATCAGCGGCTTGAGGGACTCGATGTACTCGATGCCCTCCAGGCCGTTGTCCTCGTAGCCGATGCGGTCGGCCAGCGCGCCCTCCGCGTCGTCCTCCTCCGGCTGGGCGTCCAGCGAGCTCGCGGTGTAGGCGTTGGAGGCGGCCATGCCCTCGACGATCTCGTCGTGGCTGAGGTTCAGCCGCTCGGCCAGCTCGGCGACCGTGGGGGCGCGGTCCAGCTTCTGCGCCAGCTCGTCCCCCGCCTTGGCCAGGTCCAGGCGCAGCTCCTGGAGCCGCCTGGGCACCCGCACCGACCAGGACGTGTCCCGGAAGAAGCGCTTGATCTCGCCGACGATCGTCGGCATGGCGAACGTGGGGAACTCCACACCCCGGTCCGCCTCGAAGCGGTCGATGGCCTTGATCAGGCCTATCGTGCCGACCTGGACGATGTCCTCCATCGGCTCGCTGCGGGAGCGGAACCGGGCGGCGGCGAACTTCACGAGGGCGAGGTTGAGCTCGACCAGCGTGTTGCGCACGTAGGCGTACTCGTGCGTGCCTTCCTCCAGTATCCGCAGCCGTGTGAAGAGGCTCTTGGACAGCGCACGCGCGTCGACGGGTCCCACCTCGTCGTAGGGCGGGATCTCCGGGAGCGAGGCCAGGACGTCCGCCGGGGCCGGTCCCCGGGATGTCTCCGCCTCCGGCGCCTCGCGGGCCTCCGGCACGGTCGGCACGATCGGCATACCTGGCGCAACCGGCATACCCGACGCAACCGGCGTGTCGGGCACGTCCGTCATGTCCGGCGGGTTCGCCGCCTGCGGCACCTCGGCGCCGGCGGGCTTGGCGATGTCCACCCTGGTGGTCTCCACGGTCTGCGGTTCGTCGGTTCGAGGGGCCGGTGACATGTGGTGTCCTCCGTAAGTCTCTCGGCATATGGCTGCCGAAGCCTTCGTTCACTGCGGGATGCGGCGCCTCCAAGGCCGACTTGGAATTGTGTGGGGGGACAAGGACTAGCGCGCGGGGCGTCCTCCTACGCCTATCGGTCATCCGCCGGGCATGGCAAGTCTGCTCCGCCCGAATTCGGAGGAATGTCGGGCCTGTTAGGGTGCCCAGCGGACTCCCTAGGGGCTAGGGTTTCGAACCTAGCCAGGAAAGCGCTCCAATATGAAGGGGGCTGCATGGACCGCGGGATGCCGGGGGAGGGCAGCCGGCGCCAGCTGACGGTCACCGTGCGGCGTATGGGCGCGAGTGCGGGCGCGGGCGCGGTCGTCACGCCCGCCGGTGAGCTCGATCACCACTCGGCCGGAACGCTGCGTGAGTCGCTGGAGACGTGTATCGACGATGGCTGTTCCCGGATCGTTATCGACTGCTCGGATCTGGAGTTCTGCGACTCGACCGGCCTCAACGTGCTGCTCGCCACGCGCATGGCGGCCGAAGCCGCGGGTGGCGAGGTGCATTTGGCAGGAATGCGGCCAATTGTCGCCCGAGTTTTCGAGATCACGGGCGCCGGCGCGGTCTTCACGGTCCACCGGAGCCTCGGCGACGCCCTCGCCGCGCTGCCCGCCGAGTGATCGCCCCGGGCGTTCCCGCAGGGTACCCCCGCTGTACGGGAGCCGGTTGCGCGAGTCACACTATTCCCCGGCTCGGGAGGGTGTGCGCACCGGCGGTCAGGGCAGGAGTCCCCCTGTTACGCCGGGCATCCGGGGACGGGTCCGGCGCTACCAGGCACCTCCAGGGAGCTTTCCGGCAACTCCACCACTTCGGCCATTGCGACCCGGACCACTCGGGCCGCTCGGACTACTTGGACCACTTGGACATTCCGCCAGCGCGGTGATGCGGTGAGGGGAGGCGTGCGTGAGTACCACCCGTCCGCATGCTGCTGGCGACCACGGACCGGAATCCCAGGCTCCGCCCCCTGCCGCCGCCGCCGAGCGGCCCCGGCAGGTGCGCAGGCTGCGGCTGTCCGGGATACCCGGCGCCGTCTCCCGCGCCCGGGAGTTCACGCGGCGGGCCCTGCTCGACTGGGAGTGGCTGCCCGCCGCCACCATGGAGCAGCGCGCCGCCGCCGAGGACGTGCTGCTCGTCGTCTCCGAACTGGTCACCAACGCCTGCCTGCACGCCGGCGGCCCCCACGAGCTGCGTCTGGCCAACGCCGCAAAGTTGCTTCGGGTGGAGGTCTACGACAGTGGCACAGGTGCGCCGGCCCTGCGCACCACCCGTCGCGCGGGGCGACCGGGCGGCCACGGCCTGTTCATCGTCCAGCGGCTGTGCCTGGACTGGGGCGTGATACGCGAGCCCGCCGACGGCACCGGCCGCGGGTCCGGCAAGACGGTCTGGGCCGAACTCGCCTCGCCCGGCCTCGCGTGAGCGCCCGCGCGCGGCGCCCGCGCGGCGCTCGTGCCGGCGCCCGCGTATCGCCCGCCAACCCGGCGTTACGCCGCGCCCGCGGCCCGGCACATGCCATTCCGGCCAAGTCGCCGGCAGGCCATGCCGAGGCGTTTACCATCGCCCCATGACCCGAGTACTGCTCGCCGAGGACGACGCGTCCATCTCGGAGCCTCTGGCCCGGGCGCTGCGACGCGAGGGATACGAGGTGGAGGTGCGAGAGGACGGCCCCGCCGCGCTGCGGGCCGGACTGCGGGGGGACATCGACCTGGTCGTGCTCGATCTCGGCCTGTCCGGCATGGACGGCCTCGAGGTCTGCCGCCGACTGCGCACCGAGGGACTGGGCCTGCCGGTCCTCATCCTCACCGCCCGCGCCGACGAGGTGGACACCGTCGTCGGGCTGGACGCGGGCGCCGACGACTACGTGACCAAACCCTTCCGCCTGGCCGAGCTGCTGGCCCGGGTCCGCGCCCTGTTGCGGCGCGGCGCCGGCGAGTCCTCCCCGGCGCCGACCGTCCACGGCATCCGCATCGACGTGGAGTCGCACCGGGCGTGGATGGGCGAGGACGAACTGCACCTGACGGCCAAGGAGTTCGACCTGCTGCGCGTGCTGGTGCGCGACGCCGGCCGCGTCGTCACCCGCGAGCAGCTGATGCGCGAGGTCTGGGAGACCACCTGGTGGTCCTCGACCAAGACCCTCGACATGCACATCTCCTGGCTGCGCAAGAAGCTCGGCGACGACGCCGCCAACCCCCGCTACATCGCGACCGTGCGCGGCGTGGGCTTCCGCTTCGAGAAGAGCTGACAGAGCTGGGCACCGGGTGCGCCGCCGACTCATCAACTCGACCCTCGCCGTGGTGCTCTTCGTCATCGCGGTGCTCGGCGTATCGCTCTTCGCCGTCGAGGCGAGCCTGATCCAGTCCAGCGCGCGCGACTCCCTCCAGGCCGAGGCGGCCCGCCTGGTGGCCGACGTGGAGAGCCGCATCGCCGCGGGCGAGCCGGTGACCGCCGCGGAACTCAGGTCGTCCGCGCCGCGCGACCGCTATGTCGTGATCGACCTGGCGGACCAGCCCTCCATCACCCTCGGCGAGAAGCCGGAGGGCGGCGTGACGGAGGCGTCCCAGACCGGCGTGCACGGCGAGACCATCACCGTGCAGCAGCCCGGCAGCGTCGTGACCGACGAGATCGGGCGCGCGCTGGTGATCATCCTGGTCGTCTCGCTGCTGGCCGTCGGCGGGGCCGCCCTGCTGGCGATGCGGCAGGCCCGCCGGGTGGCCGCGCCCCTGACCGACCTGGCCGAGGCCGCCGAACGCCTCGGCTCCGGCGACCCGCGCCCGCGCCACCGGCGTTACGGCGTGGCCGAGCTCGACCGGGTCGCGGACGTGCTGGACGCCAGCGCCGAGCGGATCGCCCGCATGCTGACCGCTGAACGCCGCCTGGCCGCCGACGCCTCCCATCAGCTCCGCACCCCGCTGACCGCGCTGTCGATGCGGCTGGAGGAGATCATCGCCACCGAGGACAAGGACACCGTCCACGAGGAGGCGACGATCGCGCTGTCCCAGGTGGAGCGGCTGACCGAGGTCGTGGAGCGGCTGCTGACCAACTCCCGGGACCCGCGTTCCGCCTCGGCCGTCGGCTTCGACCTGGACGAGGTGGTGCTCCAGCAGATCGAGGAGTGGAAGCCCGCCTTCCGCGGCGCCGGGCGGGCCATCGTGCACTCGGGCAGGGAGGGCCTGCGGGCCGTCGGCACGCCGGGGGCGGTCGCGACGGTGCTGGCCACGCTGGTGGAGAACGCCCTGATGCACGGCGGGGGGACGGTCGCGCTGCGCACCAGGACCACCGGCAACCAGGCGGTGGTGGAGGTCACCGACGACGGGCCCGGCGTGCCGAGCGAGCTGGGCTCCCGGGTCTTCGAGCGCACGGTCAGCGGCCGGAACTCCACCGGGCTCGGCCTGGCCGTCGCCCGGGACCTGGCCGAGGCGGACGGCGGCCGTCTGGAGTTGCTTCAGCAGCGCCCGCCGGTGTTCGCGCTGTTCCTGAGCCGGGAAGTGGATCAGGCACCGGGAGGGGGCCCGAGCCGCGAGTGTGACGAGGCGGAGAACTCGCGGCCCTCACACCGCGACGCGCGCTCCTCACACCACGACTGAGCCCTCGGAGTCGGACTCGGAGCCGGAGCCGGAGCCGGAATCGGAGCCGGAGCCGGAGGAGGACGCGGCCCTCTCCCCGGGCCGTGGCGCGGCGCGGCGGAACACCCAGGTGCGGTAGGACCAGAAGCGGAACAGCGAGCCGAGGCCGAGGCCGATCACGTTCTTGGCGATGTTGTCGGCCAGCGGCGAGGTGAAGTCGAAGCCGTAGTGGGACAGCGCCAGCACGCCGTTCTCGATCACCATGCCGACGCCGGAGAAGAGCAGGAACAGGCTGGCCTCGCGGCGCCGCCCGGTCTTGTCACGGTGCCGGTAGGTCCAGTAGCGGTTGCCGACGTAGTTGGTGCAGATCGCGGCCGAGGTGGCGATCACCCCCGAACGCACCGGCTGCAGGCCCGCCCCCTGGGTGCAGAGGTTGAAGACGACGACGTTGACCAGGAAGCCGAACGCGCCCACGGTGCCGAACTTCGCCGCCTCGCGCGCTATGCCGCGCAGCCGGTCGCGCAGCGTGAGCCGATCGCTCATAACGGCCATGCTAGACGGGACCCCCCTGGGCGCATTCGGACGGCTGCCTATGGAGGGACGGGCGGTGCCCACCTGCGGTTCCGGTGTGACGGCGGCCTCACGGAGCGCTGTCGGACCCGGCCGCTACTCTGGGTGTCGTGACGTTCCCGGTAGTTGGCATGATCGGTGGCGGGCAGCTCGCCCGCATGACACATGAGGCAGGCATCCCCCTCGGCATCCGGTTCCGGGTGCTCAGCGACACCCCGCAGGACGCCGCCGCGCGGGTGGCGCGCGACGTCGTCGTCGGCGACTACCGGGACCTGGACACGCTGCGCGGCTTCGCTCGCGGGTGCGACGTGGTCACCTTCGACCACGAGCACGTGCCGACCGAGCACCTGCGGGCCCTGGAGGCGGAGGGCATAGCGGTGCGGCCCGGCGCCGACGCGCTGGTGCACGCGCAGGACAAGGGCGTGATGCGCGCGCGCCTGGACGCGCTCGGCGTGCCCTGCCCCCGGCACCGCCTCGTGGACGACCCGGCCGACGTGGCGCGCTTCGCCGAGGAGGTGGGCGGCTTCCCGGTGGTGCTGAAGACGGTCAGGGGCGGGTACGACGGCAAGGGCGTGTGGGTGGTGCGCTCCGCCGGCGCCGCCGAAGCGGCCGAGCCGTTCCGGGCCGGGGTGCCGGTGCTCGCCGAGGAGGCGGTGGACTTCGCCCGCGAGCTGGCGGCGAACGTGGTGCGCTCCCCGCACGGGCAGGCCGTGGCGTATCCGGTGGTGGAGTCGGTGCAGGTGGACGGCGTCTGCGACACGGTGATAGCGCCCGCGCCCGGGCTGCCGGGCGAGCTGGCCGGCCAGGCGCAGCGGCTGGCGTTGCGCATCGCGAAGGAGCTGGGCGTCGTCGGGCACCTGGCTGTGGAGCTGTTCGAGACCCGCGACGGGCGGGTGCTGGTCAACGAGCTGGCGATGCGCCCGCACAACTCCGGGCACTGGACCCAGGACGGCGCCGTCACCTCGCAGTTCGCCAACCACGTGCGCGCCGTCCTCGACCTGCCGCTCGGCGACCCGCGCCCCCGGGCGCCGTGGACGGTCATGACGAACGTCCTCGGCGGCGACTACCCCGACATGTACCCGGCGTTCCTGCACTGCATGGCCCGCGATCCGGGCCTGAAGATCCACATGTACGGCAAGGACGTCAAGCCCGGCCGCAAGGTCGGCCACGTCACCGCCTACGGCGAGGACCTGGCGGAGGTGCGCGCCCGCGCCCGCCACGCCGCCGACTACCTGCGAGGGGCCATCGACGAATGAGCCGACGAACCAGCGGACGAACCAGCCGGCGAGGACGGACCAGCCGAGGAATGAGGGACGCATGAACAGCCCGGCCGAGCCGCTGGTCGGCATTGTGATGGGGTCGGACTCCGACTGGCCGGTGATGGAGGGCGCCGCCAAGGCGCTGGCGGAGTTCGGCGTGCCTCACGAGGTGGACGTCGTCTCCGCGCACCGGATGCCGCACGAGATGATCGCGTACGCCGAGCGCGCCGCCGGGCGGGGCCTGAGGGCGATCATCGCGGGCGCCGGCGGCGCCGCCCACCTGCCGGGGATGATCGCCGCCGTCACCCCTCTGCCGGTCATCGGGGTGCCGGTGCCGCTGAAGCACCTCGACGGCATGGACTCGCTGCTGTCCATCGTGCAGATGCCGGCCGGCGTGCCGGTCGCCACCGTCTCGGTGGGCGGCGCGCGGAACGCCGGGCTGCTGGCCGTGCGCATGCTCGCCGCCCACGACAAGGAGCTGCTGGAGCGGATGACCGCCTTCCAGCGAGGGCTGAGGGAGCAGGCCACCGAGAAGGGCAGGCGCCTGCGCGCCGCGCTGGCCGACGAGGGGAGCGCGCCGTGACCACGCTGGAGCGGGCGCGGGAGCTGCTGTCCCAGTACCCCGTCGTGGACGGGCACAACGACCTGGCCTGGGAGCTGCGCGAGCAGGTCGGGTACGACCTGGACCAACGCGACATCGCCGCCGACCAGAGCGCCCACCTGCACACCGACATCCCCCGGCTGCGCGCGGGCGGCGTGGGCGCGCAGTTCTGGTCGGTGTACGTGCGGTATCAGCGGTCCGGGGACGCCACCGTCAGCGCCTGTCTGGAGCAGATCGACGCGGTCGGGCAGCTGCTCGCGCGGTACCCGGAGGCGCTGCGCCCGGCCCTCACCGCGGACGACATGGAGGCGGCCCGTGCCGAGGGCCGCGTCGCCTCGCTGATGGGCGCCGAGGGCGGCCACTCCATCAACAACTCCCTGGGCACGCTGCGGGCCCTGTACCGCCTCGGCGTGCGGTACATGACGTTGACGCACAACGTCACCCTGGACTGGGCCGACGCCGCCGTCGACGAGCCCCGGCACGACGGGCTGACCGCCTTCGGCGAGGAGGTGGTGCGGGAGATGAACCGCATGGGCATGCTCGTCGACCTCTCGCACGTCGCGCCCGCCACCATGCGTGACGCGCTGCGCGTCACCGAGGCGCCGGTGATCTTCTCGCACTCCTCCTCACGCGCCCTCTGCGACCATCCGCGCAACGTTCCGGACGAGGTGCTCGCGGCGTTGCCGGCCAACGGCGGGGTGGCGATGGCCACGTTCGTGCCGCAGTTCGTGCTGCCCGAGGCCATCGCCTGGGCTCGGCGCGCCGACGAGAACCTGCGCGCCCACGGCCTCGATCCGAACGACATCGGTGAGGAGGCGCGGCGCGTGCACCGGGCCTTCGAGGAGGCCGATCCGTGCCCGCGCGCCACCGTGGCGACCGTCGCCGACCACCTGGACCACATGCGTGAGGTGGCGGGCATCGACCACGTCGGCATCGGCGGCGACTTCGACGGCACCCCCAACCTGCCCGACGGCCTGCAGAGCGTCGCCGACTACCCGAACCTGATCGCCGAGCTGCTGACGCGCGGCTGGTCGGACGCCGACCTGGCGAAGCTCACCTGGCGGAACGCGGTGCGCGTGCTGCGCGACGCCGAGGCCGCCTCCCGCGAGCTCGCGGCCCGCCGCGGCCCGTCCATAGCCACCATCGAGCAGCTTGACGGAAGCACCAACGGGGCAGAATCCGCATAGTTTCCCGAAGTTCCCCGTACTTCCTCGTAGTTCACCGTAGTGGGACGGATGGGACGGTGAGGTCCAGGCGATGCGTGGAGCGGTCTGGGGGGTGTGCTGGACGCTGGTGGTCGCCCTCGGGCTGCTCGCGGCGGGCCCGGCGGAGGCCTCGGACCGGCCGGGCGGCCGGGGCGATCAGGGCGATCGGGGCGATCGGGGTGAGTGGGGCGATCGGGGTGAGTGGGGCGATCGGGGCCTGGGCATCGCCGTGGTCTCGTCCCGGCCGGACGCCGTCTCCGGCGGCGACGCCCTGATCGAGGTGACGGTGCCGCTCGGCGTGCCGCCGCACCGGGTGCGGGTCGAGGCCGGCGGCCGGGAGGTGACCGGCGACTTCCGCGTGGCGCGCGGCGACCACCATTCCGGGCGTCCGGGGGCGTACCGGCTGCGCGGCCTGGTCACCGGCCTGGCGGAGGGCGCGAACGCCCTGACCGCCAGCGCCTTCGGCCTGCCCCCCGCCGAGCTCACGCTGGTCAACCACCCGCGGTCCGGGCCGGTCTTCTCCGGGCCGCAGGAGACGCCGTACATCTGCGAGACCGCGGAGTTCACGCTCGTCACCGGCGAGCGGCTCGGCCCGCCGCTGGACGAGGACTGCTCGGTGGCGACCCGGACCGACTACGTCTACCGCGCCGCCGCCGGGGGCGAGCTGCTGCCGCTGCCCGAGCGCCACGCCCGCGCCGGCACCCTGCCCGAGGACATCGCCTGGATCACGACTCGCACCGGCGCGCGGGTGCCGTACCTCGTCCGCGTCGAGACCGGCACCATCAACCGGGCGGTGTACGAGATCGCCATGCTCGCCGACCCGCGCGGCTGGAACCGCCGGCTGGTCTATACCTTCGGCGGCGGCTGCGCCAACGGCTGGTACCGGCAGGGCGCCGACACCGGCGGCGTCACCGAGGACGGCATGCTCGGCAAGGGCTACGCCGTCGCATCCTCCTCGCTCAACGTCTTCGGCAACAACTGCAGCGACCTGCTGGCCGCCGAGACCATGGCCATGGTGCGCGAGCGGTTCATCGAGGCGTACGGCGAGCCGGCGTTCACCATCGGCTGGGGCGCCTCCGGAGGCTCATACCAGGCGCAGCAGATCGGCGACAACTACCCGGGGCTGCTCGACGGCATCGTCGTGGGCAACAGCTTCCCCGACGTCGGCTTCGGCACCGTCCACACCGTCAGCGATGCCCGGCTGCTGGACCACTTCTTCCAGGAGACCGCGCCCGGCACCTTCACGCGTGCGCAGCAGCGCGCCGTCTCCGGCTTCGGCCGCTGGCAGAGCATCGCCGCCCTGGCCGAGGCGGGCGGGCGCATCGACCCGCGCGTCTTCTGCCCCGAGCAACTCCCCGCCGAGCTGCGCTACGACCCCGTCACCAACCCCGGCGGCGCACGCTGCGACGTCTACAGCCACACCGTCAACGCCTACGGCACCGACCCGGCGACCGGCTTCGCCCGGCGACCGCTGGACAACACCGGCATCGAGTACGGCCGCTCCGCCCTGGAGGACGGCACGATCACCGTCGAGCAGTTCCTGGACCTCAACGAGGGCATCGGCGGCTTCGACGCCGACGCCAACCACGTGCCGGAGCGGACCGTCGCCGACCCCTCGGCGGTGCGCGCGGCGTACGGCACGGGGCGGCTCCTCAACGGCGGCGGCGGGCTGGCCGGGATGCCGATCATCGACCTGCGCGAGTACCGGGACCTGGAGCGCCAGGGCGACATCCACATGAGCTTCCACTCCTTCGCCACGCGCGAACGCCTCGAACTGGCCAACGGCACCTCCGCGAACCAGGTCATGCTCGTCGAGGACGGTAGCCACGGCGGCTTCACCACCGGCAACCCGATCCTCGCCGAGGCACTGGACCAGATGGATGCCTGGCTGACCGCGATCCGCGCCGACCGCGCGCCCGGCACGGGCCCGGAGCGGGTGATCCGCAACCGGCCGCCGGACCTGGTCGAGGCGTGCTGGACCCGCGAGGGCGTCAAGATCGTGGAACGCCAGGAGCCGGGTGCCGGCACGACCCGCTGCAACGCCGAGTACCCGGTCTACGGCTCGCCCCGCATGGTCGCGGGCGCGGGGATCGAGAACGACGTGATCGTCTGCCGGCTCGCGCCGGTCGATCCCGGCTCCTACGGCGTCGCGATGACCGAGGAGCAGGAGCGGCGGCTGCGGCGGATCTTCCCCGACGGGGTGTGCGACTGGAGCGCCGACGGGGCCGGCCAGCGGGGCCTGGACGGCACCTGGCTGTTCTTCTGATCCTCTGACGCGCGCGGCGCTCAGGGCCGCCAGCCGGTCCGGGCCGCCCAGGACTCGCCGAGCTCCACCAACAGGTCGACGACCGGGTCCTTGACGTCGGTGTAGGTGTCGAGGTCGGGCACCGCCTCCGCCAGCACCCGCTTGAAGCGGCCGTACGCCGGCGCCAGCTCGGGGTGGGCGCGGAACCAGTCGCGGAACAGCAGCGCGAGGCGTTCGTTCGGCGAGCCGCGCAGCCGCACGTGGAGGTTGACGTTGCCGTCCGGGTGTCCGCGCCGGGACCACAGCCGCTTGGCCCAGCGCGCCGGGTTGTCGTTCCGCCCGGCCGGCACGTGGTCCCGCTCGTAGGGCCAGCGGGTGAGGCCGAGCCCCGCCAGCGGCGCGTCGAACGCCTCGGCCGCCCGGTCCAGGTCGGCGACGCTCACCTGTATGTCGAGCACGTCCTTGGCGGCCATGCCGGGGATGGCGGTGCTGCCGATGTGATCCACGCGCAGCGCGTGCGGCGCCAGCAGCTCCATCAGCTGCGCGCCGATCTCGGCACCCCGCTGGACCCAGGCGGACGAGTAGTCGATGACGACGGCACGGCGCACTTGCGGCGTTTCGGACATTCTGCAACATCCTGGAAAATTAAGAGCCTTGGCCCCGAGGTGGTGACCGAATTCACTTTATGCGCTGAACGCCACCCCTCGCGAATCGCCACCCGCCCGAAACGCCGCCCCCAAGTGCGCGGCGATGCGGGCCCCTTGGCGTTTCCCGGAATTCCTCTGCTTTGCCCGCATTCGCCGCGGGGGATCATGTCCGATCATGGGTGGTCATGCCCCGACAGCTCATGGTTCTTGTCTCGCCGGAAATCCGCGGTTTACGGTGCTGGCCGCGCCGCACCCCGCGGCGGGCCGCCGCCGGACGCCGAATCCTGTCACCGGGGGCGGAGAAGCTGCCATTCCGCGTGACAGGAGCGGGGGACCCACTTTCGCCGTACGCGCACCGCGCACCGTGCAGCGCGCGCCACGGCTTGGGGTGAAGTCACGGCGTCACCGACGCCGCGACCGGGCGACTCCGGCCCGAACCCGACAGCTCACCTCGCAGGCGTAGGAGGAGGAGCACACCTATGTCCGCACGCGGACGACACCGCCGTCAGGGCACCCGCCGCATATCCCGCGTCTCCCTCATACTCACGGTCGGCGGCGCCGGCCTGGCGCTGCCGCTGGTCGGCGCCGGCGTGGCGAACGCCGCCCCGGACGACACGACCTACACCGTCGCCGCCGGCGACACCCTGTCCACGATCGCCAGGGCGCAGGCCGTCGACGGCGGCTGGAAGGCGCTCTACGACGCCAACAGCGACGTCATCGGCTCCAACCCGGACCTCATCCTGCCCGGCCAGGAGCTGACCCTGACCACCACCTCGTCCGCCCCGGCAGAGGACACCGCCGACGCCTCGGCCCCGGCCGAGACCGCCTCCGGCTTCACCGCCCCGGTGCAGGGCCCGCTCGGCACCGCCTACGGCGTCGCGGGCTCGATGTGGTCCTCCGGCTACCACACCGGCGTCGACTTCCCCGTCGCGACCGGCACGCCCGTGGTGTCCATCGGCTCCGGCGAGGTCGTCTCGGCGGGCGACGGCGGCGCGTACGGCAACGAGGTCGTCATCCTGCACCCCGACGGCCACTACAGCCAGTACGCCCACCTCTCCTCCATCTCCGTCGGCGTCGGCCAGCAGGTGGCCTCCGGCGAGCAGATCGGCCTCTCCGGCTCCACCGGCAACGTCACCGGCCCGCACCTGCACTTCGAGGTGCGGACCGGCCCGGAGTACGGCTCCGACATCGACCCGCTGGCCTACCTGCGGGCCAACGGCGTCACCATCTGAGCAACGCCACGCTCCTCAACCCGCGCCGGTATCAGCGGCCCAGCCGCTGGTACCGGCGCAGCGCGAGCGGCGCGAACAGCGCCGTCAGCGCCACCGGCCACGCCACCGCCAGCAGCATCGCGTGGTCCGCCGCCCACGACTCGCCGCCGACCCCCGGGTTGCCGAACAGCTCGCGGATCGCCGCCACCGTCGCCGACAGCGGGTTCCACTCCGAGACGGCCCCGAGCCAGTCCGGCATCAGCTCCGGCGACATGAAGACGTTCGACAGGGCGGTGAAGGGGAACGCCAGCGGGAAGACGACCGCGCCCACCGTCTCGGCGTTGCCGAGCACCAGCCCCAGGTAGATGCCGATCCAGGTCACCGCCACGCGCAGCATCATCAGCAGCGCCACGGCCAGCAGCGCCCGTCCCGCGCCCCGGTGCCACTCCCAGCCCACCAGCAGGCCGCAGACCAGCAGCACCGTCATCTCCGTCAGCGCCCGCAGCAGGTCGGCCGCGGCGCGCCCGGTCAGCAGCGCGGAGCGGGCCACCGGCATGGCGCGGAAGCGGTCCACGACGCCGCGCGAGGCGTCCGTTGCGAGCTGGCCGCCGGTCGCGCCCATGCCGTAGAGCATGGTCATGGCGAAGACGCCCGGCAGCAGGAACTCCCGGTAGCCCCCGCCGCCGTCGGCTCCGCCCGCCACGGACATGCCGTTGCCGAAGACGTAGCCGAAGACCAGCACGAACATGATCGGCAGCGTGAAGTAGAGCGCCGCCTCCTCTGGGGTGCGCACCAGGTGCGCCATGTTGCGGCGGGTCATCACCCAGCCGTCCGCCGTCGCCATCCGCAGCCGCCTCATGCCGCGACCTCCTCCTTCTCCGCGGTGGTGTCGTGTCCGGTCAGCCGCAGGAACGCCTCGTCGAGCGTGGGCCGGCGGGTGCCGATGTCCTCGATCGCCGTCCCGGCGTCGTGCAACGCCCGCACCGCCTCCGTCAGCGCCGCCACCCGGTCGGCCGCCGGGGCGGAGACCCGCCGCGTGTCCGGGTCGGTCAGCGGCGGTACGCCGGTGATCCGGCCGAGGATCGCCGCCACCTCGGCGAGCTCGCGGACGTCCCGGACCACGACCTCGACCCGGTCGCCGCCGATCCGCGCCTTCAGCTCGTCCGGGGTGCCCTCGGCCACCGCCCGGCCCGCGTCGATCACGGACACGCGGTCGGCGAGCTGGTCGGCCTCCTCCAGGTACTGGGTGGTGAGCAGCACCGTGGTGCCCTCCGCGACCAGCGAGCGCACGGCGTCCCACACCTGGTTGCGGGAGCGCGGGTCGAGGCCGGTGGTCGGCTCGTCCAGGAACAGCACGCGGGGCAGCAGGATCATGCTGGCCGCCAGGTCAAGGCGGCGGCGCATGCCGCCCGAGTACTTCCCGGCGGACCGCCCGGCCGCCTCGGTGAGGCCGAACCGCTCCAGCAGCTCCTCCGCCCGCCGCCGGGCCTCGCGCGGGCGCAGCTTGTACAGCCGCCCGAACATCACGAGGTTCTGCCGCCCGCTGAGCTGCTCGTCGACGGCGGCGTACTGTCCCGTCAGCCCGATCCGGGCCCGCACCTCCTCGGGCCGGCGGGCCACGTCGAAGCCGCAGATCTCCGCCCGGCCCTCGTCGTAGCGCAGCAGCGTGGCCAGCGCGCGCACGGCCGTCGTCTTGCCCGCGCCGTTGGGCCCGAGCAGGCCGTGGACCGTGCCCGGCTCGACCGCGAGCCCGAAGCCGTCCAGCGCCTGTGTGTCGTCTCCGTACCGCTTGCGCAGCCCCTCGGCCACGATCGCGTGTTCGGCCATCTCGGTTCTCCCCGCTCATTCCAAAACTGTGTACGTCGTAGACTTAGGTATACACCATACACAGTTCTAGGATGTCGTCAATGACTCAACGGCCCGCACGGCGCGACCCCGAACAGACCCTGGCCCTGCTGTGGCGCACCAAGCAGCCCGGCAGCAGGGGCCCGCGCGGCAGCCTCAGCCTCGACCGGATCGTCCGCACGGCCATCGAGATCGCGGACGCCGAGGGCATCGCCGGGGTCTCCATGCGCAAGGTGGCCGAGCGGCTGGGTGTGACCACGATGTCGCTCTATCGCTATGTCCCCGGCAAGGACGACCTGCTGGACCTGATGTTCGACATGGCGTCCGGTCGCCCGGACACCAGCGACTGGCCGGACGACTGGCGCGGCGGGCTCACGGCGTACGCCCACGCCACCTGGCACGTGCTGCGCGCCAAGCCCTGGATGCTCGACATCCCGCTGAACGGCCCGCCGATGGGCCCGAACAACCTCGGCTGGATGGAGGCGGCGCTCGCCACCATGGACGACACCGGGCTGCCGGGCGAGGAGATGGTCGGCGTGCTGATGATCCTCAGCGGCTACGTCCTGAACGAGGCGCGCCAGGAGGTCTCACTGGCCCGGGCCGCACCCCGGACCGGCGTGAGCTACGAGGAGTGGGGCCGGGTCTACGGCGAGATGCTCTCCAAGGCCGTCGCGGACGGCCGCTACCCCACCCTCGCCCGGATCGTCGCCGAGGGCGCCTTCGGGGACGGCCGGTCGGGCCCCGAGGAGGACTTCGACTACGGCCTGCGCTTTCTGCTCGACGGCGTCGAGGCCCTGATCAACGCCCGGCGTTCCGGCGCGTGACCTACGGCAGGTTGCGCGCCATGACGATCCGCTGCACCTGGTTGGTGCCCTCATAGATCTGCGTGATCTTGGCGTCCCGCATCATCCGCTCGACCGGGTAGTCGCGGGTGTAGCCATAGCCGCCGAGGAGTTGGACGGCGTCGGTGGTGATCTCCATCGCCGCGTCGGAGGCGTAGCACTTGGCGGCGGCGCCGAAGAAGGTCAGGTCGGCGTCCTCGCGCTGGGACTTCGCCGCGGCGGCGTAGGTGAGCTGGCGGGCGGCCTCCAGCTTCATGGCCATGTCGGCGAGCATGAACTGCACGCCCTGGAAGTCCGCCACCGGCCGGCCGAACTGCTTGCGCTCGCGCACGTACCCCTTGGCGTAGTCCAGGGCACCCTGCGCGATGCCGAGGGCCTGCGCGGCGATGGTGATGCGGGTGTGGTCCAGCGTGCGCATCGCGGTCGCGAAGCCGGTGCCCTCGTCGCCGATCATCCGGTCGGCCGGGATCCGGACGTTGTCCAGGTAGACCTCGCGGGTCGGGGAGCCCTTGATGCCGAGCTTCTTCTCCGGCGCGCCGAACGACACGCCCTCGTCGCCCTTCTCCACGACGAACGCCGAGATGCCGCCGCGCGTCCGCCTCTCCGGGTCGGTGACGGCCATGACGGTGTAGAACTCCGAGGTCCCGGCGTTGGTGATCCACCGCTTGACGCCGTTGAGGACGTAGTGGTCGCCGTCGCGCACCGCGCGGGTCTTCATCCCGCCCGCGTCCGAGCCCGCCTCCGGCTCCGACAGACAGTAGGAGAACATCGCGTCGCCCCTGGCCAGCGGGGTGAGGTACCGGGCCTGGAGCTCCTTCGACCCCGACAGCATCACCGGCAGCGACCCCAGCTTGTTGACGGCCGGGATGAGGGAGGAGGAGGCGCACACCCGCGCCACCTCCTCGATCACGATCACCGTGGCCAGGGCGTCCGCGCCCGCGCCCCCGAACTGCTCCGGGACGTGGACGGCGTGCAGGTCGTTGGCGACCAGCGCCTCGAGGGCCTCCTGCGGGAAGCGCCCGGCCTCGTCGACCTCGGCGGCGTGCGGGGCGATCTTCGCCTCGGCCAGCGCCCTCACCGACTCGCGGAGCATCTCGTGCTCCTCGGCGGGGCGGTAAAGGTCGAAGTCAGCGGCTCCTGCCACGGTTCTCTCCCTGCTGTGAGCTAACAACCGTTAAGTAACTTAATCCTATGAGTGCGGCAGGGCTGTGGACAGCCGGGCTTGCCGACGGCTCGCCCCGTTCTATGCTCAGCGCAGGCCCACTCGCCCCTCTCAGTCCTTCTCACCGGGAGCCTCTCCATGACCCCCAAAATCACCGTCATCGGCACCGGATACCTTGGCGCCACCCACGCCGCCGCCATGGCCGAGCTGGGCTTCGAGGTGCTGGGTCTCGACGTGCTTCCCGAGAAGATCGAGCGGCTCAGCCAGGGGCACTCCCCGATGTACGAGCCGGGGCTCGACGATCTGCTGCAGCGGCACGTGGCGGGCCTGCCCGGCTCCTCCGGCCGCCTGAGCTTCACCACCTCCTACGCCGACGCCGCCGCCTTCGGCGATGTGCACTTCATCTGCGTCAATACCCCGCAGCGCCCCGGCGAGTACGCGTGCGACATGAGTTACGTCGACGCCGCGGTCGACTCCCTCGCGCCCCACCTCACCCGACCGGCGCTGGTCGTCGGCAAGTCCACCGTCCCCGTCGGCAGCGCCGCCCGGCTCGCCGCCCGCCTCGCCGAGCTGGCCCCGGCGGGCGAGGACGCCGAGCTGGCGTGGAACCCCGAGTTCCTCCGCGAGGGCTTCGCCGTCCAGGACACCCTCCACCCCGACCGCATCGTCGTCGGCGTCACCAGCGAGGGCGCCGAGACGCTGCTGCGCGAGCTGTACGCCACCCCCATCGCCGAGGGCTCGCCCTTCCTCACCACCGACATGCCCACCGCCGAGCTGGTCAAGACCGCCGCCAACGCCTTCCTGTCCACCAAGATCTCCTTCATCAACGCCATGGCCGAGGTCTGCGAGGCGGCGGGGGGCGACGTGGTGCGGCTGGCCGAGGCCCTCGGCCACGACGAACGGATCGGCCGGAAGTACCTGCGCCCGGGCATCGGCTTCGGCGGCGGCTGCCTCCCCAAGGACATCCGCGCCTTCATGGCCCGCGCGGGCGAGCTCGGCGCCGCCGAGGCGCTGTCCTTCCTCCGCGAGATCGACGCGATCAACATGCGCCGCCGTGTCCTCATGGTCGAGCTCACCCGCGAAACCGTCGGCGGCTCGCTCCTCGGCAAGCGCGTCGCCGTCCTCGGCGCGGCGTTCAAGCCCGACTCCGACGACGTCCGCGACTCCCCGGCGCTGAACATCGCGGGCCAGCTCCACCTCCAGGGCGCCGAGGTCACCGTCTACGACCCCAAAGCGATGCGCAACGCCCAGGCGGTCTTCCCCACCCTGCGGTACGCCGCCACCGCCCTCGACGCGGCGCAGGGCGCCCACGCCGTCCTCCACCTCACCGAATGGCGCGAATTCCGCGACCTCGACCCCGCTGCCCTCGGCGACGCCGTCACCACCCGCCACATACTCGACGGCCGCAACACCCTCGACCCCGCGGTATGGCGCAAGGCCGACTGGACGTACCGCGCGCTGGGCCGCCCGACGGCCTGACGCCAGCTCACCGGAACGTAATTGGGAAATACGTCCGGAAGGATTGTCCCTCGCCTTATTCGCGGCATGAGGTCTGCGCTATCGTCCCCGCATGTCAGAGAACACGGGGACGAAGACGGACAGTCCGTCCGAAGCGGCGGGGGACACCACAGAACTCAAGCGCGTCATGGGGCCCGGGTTGCTCCTGTTGTTCATTGTCGGGGATATTCTCGGCACCGGGGTCTACGCGCTGACGGGAAGGGTGGCCGCCGAGGTCGGGGGCGCGGTGTGGCTGCCCTTTGTGTGCGCGTTTGCGGTAGCGATGCTGACCGCCACGAGCTATCTGGAGCTGGTGACGAAATACCCGCGCGCCGGGGGCGCGGCGGCGTTCTCGCACCGGGCGTTCGGGATCCACTTTCTCACCTTTCTGGTGACGTTCGCGGTGATGTGCTCGGGTCTGACCTCCGCCTCCAGCGCGTCGGAGGCGTTCTCGGCCAACCTGCTGTCGGCGCTGGACGTCGAGGGCGAGCACGCCCGGGTGACGCTGGTCATCGCGCTGGCGTTCATGTCGCTCATCAGCCTGGTCAATCTTCGCGGAGTCGGAGAAAGCGTGAAGGCGAACATCGTTCTCACGCTGATCGAGCTCTCGGGCCTGCTGATTGTCATTGGTGTCGGCGTGTGGGCGATGACCCAGGGAGATGCCGAATTCTCCCGGATCACGGAGTTCGACACGTCCGGTGGTGAAACCGCGTTCGGCGCGGCGACGGCGGCGACCGCGCTCGCGTTCTTCGCGTTGGTGGGATTTGAGGACTCCGTGAACATGGCGGAGGAAACGAAGGATCCGGTCAGGATTTTTCCCCGGATGATGATGATCGGCCTGTGCGTCACAGGCGTGATCTATGTGCTTGTGGGGGTCGCGAGTGTCTCGCTCGTCGAGCCCTCCGAACTCGGTGAGGGCGAAACGCCGCTGCTGAAGGTCGTCGAGGCCGGGGCACCGGGATTTCCCATCGATCTCTTCGCGTGGATCACGATGTTCGCCGTGTCCAACACCGCGCTCATCAACATGCTGATGGCCAGCCGCCTGCTGTACGGCATGTCGCGGGAGCGCTGCCTGCCGGAACCGCTGAGCCGGCTGCTGCCGACGCGGCGGACGCCGTGGGTGGCGATCGTCTTCACCACGCTGCTGGCGTTCGTGCTGATCGGCTACGCCGACCTGGCGGCGCTGGGCGGCACGACGTCGCTGCTGCTGCTGTGCGTCTTCGCCGTCGTCAACGTCGCGGTGCTGGTGCTGCGACGCGACCGGGTGGAGCATGCGCACTTCCGGGCACCGACGGCGCTCCCGGTCATCGGCGCGGCGATGTGCGTCTACCTCGCGACGCCGCTGTCGGGGCGGCCCGGCGACGACTACCAGATCGCGGGCTGGCTGATGCTCGTCGGCATCGGCCTGTGGGCGTGCATGTGGCTGGGCAACCGCTACATGGCGGCCAGCCGCGCGAAGGCCCCGGCCCCGGCCGAGGGCGGGGACGGCGGCGATGGAAAGGGCGGCGCCGCGGGCTGAATATCGCCGGTCGCCCCGGCCAGGGGCAGGTGCGGGCCGTCTTGTCATCGGCTGCGCCTGCCCCTAGAGTCCGCCGCGAGTTGGTTCTTGGGAGCGCTCCCACTGCTGCGCAAAGCGGCATACCCCCACACCGCCCCCCACATCAGAAGGAGCCCCATGAAATCCCGCATACGCTCCGCAGCGGTTGCGGTCCTGGTGGCCGTCGCGTCGATGGCCGCCTTCGTGACGGCGACGCAGACCTCCCAGGCGCAGGAGCAGATCTGCGACCAGTTCGGCACCGCCACCATCCAGGACAAGTACGTGGTGCAGAACAACGCCTGGGGCACGACCGAGGCGCAGTGCATCAGCGTGACCGGCAGCGGGTTCGAGGTCACCCAGGCGGACGGCAGCGCCTCCACCGACGGGCCGCCCAAGTCGTACCCGTCGGTGTACCTCGGCTGCCACTACACGAACTGCTCGCCGGGCACGAACCTGCCGCTGCAGATCAGCTCGATCTCCAGCATCCCCAGCGAGATCTCGTACACCTACGTCGACAACGCCGTGTACAACGCCTCCTTCGACATCTGGCTCGACCCCGAGCCGCAGACCGACGGTGTCAGCCAGACCGAGATCATGATCTGGCTCAACCGGGTGGGCCCGATCCAGCCCATCGGCTCGCAGACCGGCACCGCCACCGTCGCCGGTCAGCAGTGGGAGGTCTGGACCGGGAACAACGGGACCAACGACGTGATCTCGTTCGTCGCCCCGTCGGCCATGAACAGCTTCAGCTTCGACGTCATGGAATTCATCGGCCAGGCGATCGGCGCCGGGCTGGCCACCGATCAGTGGTACGTGACGAGCATCCAGGCCGGGTTCGAGCCCTGGGAGGGCGGCGTCGGCCTCGGCGTGAGCTCGTTCTCCTCGACCGTGAACTGACCGGCCGCCCGCAAGAGCCCCGGTCATCCGCAGCCCCGGTCGTCCGACCTCCGCGCCTCTTCGCGGCCGCGAAAACCGGATGACCGGGGCTCCGGCGCGACCGGACAATCGCGTATGGACGCCGACACTCGCCAGCCGACGCCGCTGGCCGCGCACTGGCCGCTGCTCGGCCTGCGCCTGACCACCCCCCGCCTGGAGCTGCGGCTGCCCAGCCCCGACGAGCTGGCCGAGCAGGCGGACCTCGCCGCCGACGGCGTGCACGACCCCGCCCGGATGCCCTTCCTCGTCCCCTGGACCGACCTGCCGCCGAAAGAGCGGGCCCGCTCGGTCGTCCTCCACCACTGGCGGTCGCTGGGCGCCTGGACCCCCGAGTCGTGGTCGCTGCCGCTGGCCGTCTTCGCCGAGGGCCGCGTCGTCGGCCACCAGTCGCTCAGCGCCCGCGACTTCGCCGTGCTGCGGCAGGTCGGCAGCGGCTCCTGGCTCGGCCGGCGCCACCAGGGCCGCGGCCTCGGCACGGAGATGCGCGCGGCCGTGCTGCACCTGGCGTTCGCCGGGCTCGGCGCCGAGGAGGCGCTCTCCGGGGCGTTCGACGACAACCCCGCCTCGCTCGCCGTGTCGGAGAAGCTCGGCTACGAGCGCGACGGCGTCGATCGGCACGTGGTGCGCGGCCGCGCCGTCGCCGAGCACCGGCTGCGGCTGACCCGCGCCCGCTGGGAGGCGTACCGCGCACGCCGCCCCGGCGACACCCGTGCCCCCGTCCCCGTCCCCGTCACCGTCTCCGGGCTCGACCCGTGCCTGCCGTTGTTCGGCGTTGCGAACGCCGCTGCGAAGGCGACACCCGAAGCGCTTGTCACTGGTGACACCTCTGGCGGCAGGCTCTGACCACCCGTGGCCGCGGCGTTACGCCGGGTTGGCGTTACGCCGCGCCCGGTACGCGCGCATCTTGGCGCGGGCACCGCAGACCTGCATGGAGCACCAGCGGCGGCGGCCCGCCGGGCTGTGGTCGTAGTAGGCCCACCGGCAGGTGTGGGACTCGCACGCCTTGAGGCGTTGCCAGGTGCCGTCGGCCTGGGCCGCGGCGACGGCGGCGGCGACGCGCGCGGTCAGGGCGGCGACGGGGGGCAGGCCCGGGGCCGGGTCGAGGGCGGCGGCGCCGGTGGGGGAGAGGCGGAGGGTGAGCGGCGCGGGCAGCGGGGCCGGCATCTCGTCCGCCGGGATGTCCACGCCCGCGTGGGCGAGGCAGGCGGCGCGCAGCGCCTCGCGCAGGCGCTGAAGTTCCGGGACGGCGGAGTTGGGGAACTCGGGCAGCCCGTGTCGGCGGGAGAAGTCGGCGCGGCCTCGGGGGGTCGCGAGCTCGTCCTCGTCGGCCTCGATGTCCCAGGTGTTGATCAGCGCTTCGACGAGGACGAGGCCGGAGGGGGTGGATCTGTCTCCCATGCTTGCCACGTTACCGTCGGGCCGCCATTATGGGGTAACTAACATTGGTTACCCCTAGATGGCCTTAAGGGGTAACGAAAGAGAGGCAGGAGGAGGCCGTCATGGCTGTCGCGACATTCGGTGTCACCGTGCTCGACTGTCCCGACCCCCGCGCGCTCGCCGAGTTCTACGGCGCGGTGCTGGGCTGGGAGCTGAACCCGGACGCCGAGGGGGAGGACTGGGCCGAGCTGAACGGGCCGCACGGGCGGGCGCTGGCGTTCCAGCTCTCCGAGGGCTACCAGCCGCCGCGCTGGCCGGGCACCGAGCACGGCCAGCAGTTCCACCTCGACCTGGACGTGCCCAGGGAGCAGCTCGACGCCGCCGAGGAGCGGGTCATCGCCCTCGGCGCCCGCCTGCTGGAGGGCGACGAGGGCGGCAAGCGGGCCTGGCGGGTGTACGCCGACCCGGTGGGGCACCCGTTCTGTCTGTGCGCGTGCTGAGCGGGGCGAGCCGGGGGGCTACCCCACCTCGTCGCTGACGGTGATCTTCTCGTCGTTGCGGATCTGGTTCATCAGCCGCTCCGTGCGCTCCTCGTCCCACAGGACCGTGGAGCCCAGTGCCCCCCCGTCATGGCCGGGGTTCTCGACCGGGATGTTCATCTGCTTGGCGTCGCGCATGGCGTAGAAGACCGTGCGCAGGTCCCACAGGCTCATGTCCTTGTCCACGATCAGCGAGTCCAGCCCGGCTCCGAGAGTGGGGTAGAGGCGGAAGGGGTTGAGGATCGTCCCCATCGACGCCATCTTGTCGGAGATCGTGCCCAGGAACTCCTGCTGGTTCCGGGTGCGGCCCAGGTCGCCCTCGGCCTCCTGGTAGCGCTGGCGGTTGAAGGCGAGGGCCTCGGCGCCGTTGAGGTTGTGGCAGCCCTTGTCGAAGTCGGCGCCCGAGTTCTCGTCCTGGACGGGCTCGTCGAAGCACATCTCGACGCCGCCGAGCGCGTCCACGACGTTGGCGAAGCCGCCGAAGCCGATCTCCATGTAGTGATCGATCCTGATGTCGAGGTTGTATTCGACGGTCCGGACAAGCAGCCACGGACCCTCGTACGAATACGCGGTGTTCAGCTTCTGCTGCTCCGGCTCGTAGCGATTGCCGCTCTCCGAGCCCGTGAACGCGGGGATCGTCACGAGCGAGTCGCGCGGCAGGCTGATCATGGTGTTCCCGTTGTCGCCGACGTGCAGCAGGACCATGGTGTCCGTGCGCTGGCCCTCGGGGTCACCGGTGTGCAGCTCGTTCCGCTCCTCCTCGCTCAGGCCCTCGCGGCTGTCGGAGCCGACGATCAGGTAGTTGGTGCCCTCTCCGGACTCCGGCCGGTCCTCGACCATGGACAGGTCCACCTCGCGCCGCAGCTTGCTGTCGGCCCAGAAGAAGGTGCTGGTGGCGACGATGACGAGGATGATGACCAGCGCGAGCGCCGAGTACGCGACGCGGCGCGGCCAGCGGCGTTCGCGCGGCTCCTCGTCGTACGCCGAGGGGTCGGGCGGCGTGGGCGGCTGCGGGCCCTGGGGGCGGCGGGCGCCCCGGTAGACCTGGCCCTCGTTGTACTCCGGCGCGGCGTTGTAGGGGTCGCCGCCGGCGGCGCCGTACGCGTCGTGCTGGGGTGATCGCGGTCCCGGCGGGGCGGGCGGCGGCACGTGCTGGACGTGGGGCATCACCCGGGCGCCCTCGGGGTTGGGGTTGCCCCCGGAGTTGCCCCCGGGGTTGCCTCCGGCGCGCCTGCGGTCGTTGTCGGTCCATCCGTCGGGCCAGTCGCTCATGGCACAGCAGTCTGCCCACACGAGGCGGCCGGGGGGAAAGCCGGGGGGCGGGAATGTGGCAGAGCTGATGCAAACCCGGGGGAAGTCCTCTGGCCGCGCGCCCCGCTTACGCTGGCCGTATGACGCACGTGACCGACGCGACCGACCATCCGGGCGAGCCGGCGGGCAAGCCGACCGAGGCCTCCCGCATCACCCTGTCGCGCATCATGACGCACAACGACGTCAACCTCCTCGGCACCGTGCACGGCGGCGTGATCATGAAGCTGGTGGACGACGCCGCCGGCGTGGTGGCCGGGCGGCACTCGGGCGGGCCGGCGGTCACGGCGTCCATGGACGAGATGGTCTTCGTGGAGCCGGTGCGGGTCGGCGACCTCGTCCACGTCCACGCCCAGGTCAACTGGACGGGCCGGACGTCGATGGAGATCGGCGTGAAGGTGCTGGCCGAGCGGTGGAACGAGGCAACGCCGCCGACGCGGGTCGCCACGGCGTATCTCGTCTTCGCCGCGGTGGACGACGACGGGAAGCCGCGGCCCGTGACGCCGGTGATCCCGGAGACGGACCGGGACCGGGGGCGCTACGAGGAGGCGCAGATCCGCCGCACGCACAGGCTGGCGCGGCGGCGGGAGATCCTGGAGCTGCGGGAGCGGAGCGAGCGCGGCTAGCCGGGGGCACAGCCAGTCCTGCAGCCTGTCCTACAGCCGGGCGATGTCCATGCGCCGTGCGCGCGGGGCGCGGCGCGCGGGCGCGCGGCCCGTCAGCAGGATCAGGCGCGCGGCGCGGTACCGCTGCCCGGCGTACGGCGCCAGCAACTCCAGCATCCGCGCGTCGTCCGCCCCCCGCCGCCCCGTGAGCGCGTAGCCGACGATGCCCGGCAGGTGCAGGTCGCCGACGGTGACGGCGTCCGGCGCGCCGTTGGAGCGCTGCAGCGTCTCGGCCGCCGTCCACGGGCCGATGCCGGGCACCGCCCGCAGCCGGGCCATGGCCTCCGGCAGCTCCATCGCCGTCGCCTCCTCGAGCCGCCGCGCCAGCCGCACCGCGCGCAGCACCGCCGAGGAGCGCTGGCCGTCCACGCCCGCCCGGTGCCACTCCCAGGACGGGATGCGGGAGAAGACGCGCGGCTCCGGCATCACGTACATGCCGCCCACCTCCCCGGCCGGGCCGGGCGCGGGCTCGCCGAAACGCCGCAGCAGCAGGCGCCAGGCGCGGTAGGCGTCGTGGGTGGTGACGCGCTGCTCCAGGATCGAGGGGATCAGCGACTCCAGGACAAGCCCGGTGCGGACCAGCCGCAGGCCCCGGTGGCGGCGCTGTGCCTCGGCCACCAGCCGGTGGTGCGGCACGAACGCCTCGGGTTCGTCCTCGGCGCCCAGCATCGCGGGCAGCGCGTCCAGCAGCCACTCGGCGCCCGGGCCCCAGGCGGTCGCCCGGATCCGGGGGCCGGGGACGAGGCGGAGGGCGGCGGGGCCGTGCGGCGTACGGGTGGCGCGCCACACGGTGCCGTCGGGGTCGGCGCGGTAGGCGGGGTCGTACGGGCCGCGCGCCAGGACGCTCAGCGTGCGGTGCAGGTCGTACGCCTCGGGCGGAGTCCAGTCACGGTCGAGGGGGGTGGGCGGGGTGGGCGGCGTGGGCGGGGCGAGCGGGTCCGGCATGGCCGGTAAGGCTAGCGCCTAGCGCCCCTGAAGCCTGGCAGCCGTGCTGCGTACGGTGGACAGCTCGTCGTAGAGGCGCTCGCCCGGGCAGGCGGTGGCGTAGCCGTCGCGGTGGCCGGAGATGTTGTTCAGCCGCACCTCCGTGCCGGCCGCGTACTTCCCGCCGCCCGAGATCCGCACCTGGGACTTGGTGGGGTTGACGCCGAAGAGGCCGAGCTTCCAGGCCGTCAGCTTGGCCAGGCCTTCCAGCGCGCGCTTGCTGGGCTTGGTGTCCTCATAGCTGCCGAGGACGGCGACGCCCATGCTGTTGTGGTTGTGGCCGTAGGTGTGGGCGCCCTGCACCGGCTCGGTCACGCCCCCGGCGCGGCCCTCGTAGATGGTGCCGCAGCGGTCGACGAAGAAGTTGTAGCCCACGTCGCGCCAGCCGAGGCTCACCACGTGGTAGCTGTAGATGCCCCGGATCACGCTGTCGGCGTTCTTGCAGGCGTAGTCGTTGCTGCCGGCGGTGTGGTGGATGAACGCCGTGCGCACCCAGTCGGTGTAGACGAAGCCGCTCTCGCGCAGGCTCTCGTCGGCGCCCCAGCCGGAGCGGGTGACGATCGGCGGCCGGGGCCCGACGAACTCGGCCCCGGCGGGCAGCGCGACGGCGTCTTCCCCGGCCTCTTCCCCGGCCTCCTCCTCGACTTCGTCGGTCGCCTCGGTCGCCTCGGTCGCCTCGTCCGAGGAGGGCGTCACGGTCATCGGGTCGATCAGCTCGACGCGCAGCCCGTCGGGGGACTCGCCCCCGACCGCCACCCGCACCTGGACGGCGTCCGACGCGCCGACCCACAGGGGGGCGGTGCCGCCGCGCACCGTACCGTCGCCCGCCTCGGCCGCGCCGGGGTCGGGGGCGTGCTCGCCGCCCGCCTCCAGCTCCTGCCAGCCGGACCATTCGCCGGTCCCCGCGTCCCGGGTGCGGACCTCGACGCGGCCGTCGAGCGCTGCGCCCGGGTCGGACCAGACGACACCGAGGAGCGAGAACGGCTCGGTGGGCGTGACCGGCAGCCCCTGGAGCTGGGCCTGGGAGCCCTCGCCGGGCGCGGCGCCGCCGCCCGGGTGGGTGGTGTCGGACAGCGGGCGGAGGGCGAGGGACTGGATGCCGTCGGCCGCGCCGGCCGTCGGCAGGGGGGCGTTCGCGGCGGCGTCGGCGGGGGCGCCGGCCTGGGCCTGGGAGGCGCCGAGCGGCACGAGCAGCGGGACGACGAGGGCGGCGAGGGGAAGGAGAACGCGCATGACAACGATGTTTGACATACCACCACAAAGCTGTCCATTCGGACTGACCCGCTCGGAGGCCCGGCCCCGCGTCCCGCCCCGCGTACCCTTCTCCCGATGAACGCCGCGAAGAACGCCGCGAACGCCGCCGACCGCACCCCCGCCGAGCTGCTGCGATCCGCCCTCGCCGCCGACGCCGCCCGCCCGCTCGTCACCTACTACGACGACGCCACCGGCGAGCGCGTCGAGCTGTCCGTCGCCACGCTCGCCAACTGGGTGGCGAAGACCGCGAACCTGATCCAGGACGAGCTCGCCGCCGAACGCGGCGACCGCATCGCCCTGCTGCTCCCCGCCCACTGGCAGACGGCGGCCTGGCTGCTGGCCTGCGCCGCCGCCGGCGTGGTCGCGGACCTCGACGGCGACCCGGCCGCCGCCGATGCGGTGGTCAGCGGCCCGGACGGGCTCGAACGGGCGTTGGCCTGCCCGGGGGAGCGGATCGCGCTGAGCCTGCGCCCGCTCGGCGCGCCCTTCCTGGCCCCGCCCGAGGGCTTCACCGACTACGCCAGGGCCGCGCCCGCGCAGCCCGACGCCTTCGCGGCGTACGACCCGCCGGGGCCGGACGACCCCGCGGTGGTGGTCGGCGGGCGCGAGCTGAGCGGCGGGCGGCTGGTCGAGCTGGCGCGCGCCGACGCCGCCGCGCGAGGGCTGGGGCCCGGCGACCGGCTGATGTCGCTGATGGGCTTCGGCACGTGGGAGGGCGTCTCGGCGGGCCTGTTCGCGCCGCTGGCCGCGGGGGCCTCCGTCGTGCTGTGCCGCAACGCCGAACGCCTGGACGAGGCCGGGCGCGACGCGCGGGCCGCGAGCGAGCGCGTCACCCACTTCGCGGCGTGACGGTGGCCGGGTCGGAGCACCGGCCCCAGGATCGTGAGCATGAGGGTGCCGCGACAGCCCGCCTACCACCGGCTCACGCCGCCGTACGCCACGACGCGCGGGCGCGGCCGTGGCCGCCGCCCGCGCCTCACGGCGTGGCTCGGCTGGCTCCGCTCGCCGCGCCGGCGCGCGGGCTCGCGGGGTCCCTGTCCGGCGGGCTCGGCGCGCTGGCGTCCCGGCCGTCCGGGGTGGCTTCGCCGCCGCGCGGATGGGCCGGCCTCGTCCGACTCGCCTGATGGGCCGCGCTCCTGTCCTGACCCGCAGCGGGCGGAGGGCCCGTCGCACGGGCCTCGCCGGGCGGGCCCGGCGCGCTGGCTTCGCCGCCGCCCGGACGGCCCGGACGGCCCGGGCGGCCCGGACGCGCCGAACTCGCCGCACGTCTGCACGGCCCCGCGGCGCCCGCGGCGCTGGTCGCGTGCGCCGCGCCCGGGCCGTCCCGGCGAGCGGCGCCGCGCCGCCTGGCGGCACGCGGGCTCGCCGCGCCTGACGCGCCTGACTCGCTGGGCGGGCCACCGCCCGCGCCTGCCCCGCCTGCCGCGTATGCCCCGCATGCCGCGCCCGCCCCGCTGGCTGCGCTGGGTCGCGCTCGGCCTGGCCCTCGTCGTGCTGGCCGTCGCCGGCGTCGGCTGGGTGATGCTGCGCAGGCTGGACAACAGCATCGTCGCCGACGTGACCACCGCCCGGGAGTTGGAGCGCTACGAGGAGCAGCGCCCGCCGCCCGCCCCCGGGGACGCCAAGAACGTCCTGCTGATCGGCACCGACCGCGCCAAGGGCGGCGGGCAGCGCTCCGACGTGGCGATCCTGCTCCACCTCGCGGGCGACCGGGAGAGCGCCACCGCCCTGAGCGTGCCGCGCGACCTGATGGTGGACATCCCCCGCTGCGACGGGTCGGCGCCGCGCCGCGCCCAGTTCAACTGGGCCTACGAGGCCGGGGGCGCGTCCTGCGCCATCCGCACCCTGGAGGGCGTGACCGGCATCCGCGTCGACCACCACGTCGTCATGGACTACGAGGGCTTCAGCGGCATCGTCGACGCGCTGGGCGGGGTGGAGATGTGCCTCGACCGGCCGCTGAACGACCGGCTCGCCGGGCTGCGGCTGCCCGCCGGGCGGCAGACGCTGACGGGCGAGGAGGCGCTGGCGTACGTCCGCGCCCGCAAGGATCTGGGCGACGGCAGCGACACCGCGCGGGTGGAGCGCCAGCAGCAGTTCCTCGACGCGCTCACTCGGGAGATCACCGACAGCGGCGTGTTGCTCAACCCCGCCAAACTTTTCCCGGTACTCGACGCCGCCGCCTCATCGATCACAACTGACACCAGACTTGACTCACTTGTAAAGCTCTACGACCTGCTCCGCGAAGTTCGTTCCGTTCCCTCCGCACAGTTCCGGTTTCTGACGGTTCCCAGAGTGTCCGATCCGGCCAGCCCCAACCGCGACGTGCTGCGCCAGCCCGCCGCGAACGACCTGTTCAAACGCCTGCGCCTGGACCGGCCACTGCCCGGCGAGGGGGGTGGCGAGGCGCCCGGGACGCCCACGCGAACACCCGCCGCCGACCACGCGGCGCCGGGCCCCGCGTCCACCGCGACCACGTGCAAGTGAAACCTGAACACCAACGCGATTAAACAGTCGGAAAAGGGTAACTAGCCGGAGGATTGCCCCCGCCTCCGCAGGTGGCATGCGTCACCGTCGTCGCGCCCCCGGGAACTCCCGGGCTAGGGTGAGCCGTCACATCCTCTAAGTCGGCACACGGAGGGCGCACGGTTAGGTGGACGCGCAGGGACGTGGCGGCGCGGGCGACGAGATCGATCCCGCGGACCAGTGGGTGTACAACCCGGACACCGGCGACTTCGAGCTGAGGGTGTCCGGACCGCAGGCGTCGTACGGCCAGGGCCGTCACGCCTCGCAGGCGCCCCCCGCTGCCTCACCCGCCGCCTCGGCCACGCCCTCACGCCATGACGTTCCGCCACGGCAGCGTCGCGGCCCGCAGTCCACCGAACGCCCCCGCCCCGGCAGCGGCACCGGCGACGACCGCCCGCTGCCCGGGCAGCGCGACCGCCGCGCCGCGCCGCACAGCCGCCGCAAGCCCAAGGCGAAGAGGGTCCGCAGCCGCAAGAAGAAGGCGCTGATGTGGGTCGGCGGCGGCATGGCCATGCTGCTGGTCACCGGCTGCGCGCTCGCCGGATACATGTACTGGCGGCTGAACGCCAACATCACCTCGACCGAGGTCGTCGGCGAGGAGACCGGGTACGAGGACGGCGATCCGGTCAACGTCCTGTTCATCGGGACCGACAACCGCACCGGCAAGGGCAATACGGGATACGGCAACGAGGGCGACTCCGGCCGCGCCGACACCACCGTGCTGATGCACTTCTCCGCCGACCGCGAGCACGCCACCGGCCTGAGCATCCCGCGCGACCTCATCACCGACATCCCCGAGTGCGAGGTCAGGAACGAAGACGGCACCACCTCGGCGATACCGGCCAGCGAGGACGTCCGCTTCAACGAGGCCCTCGGCGTGGGCGGCCGCGACCCCGGCTGCGTCTGGCGAACGGTCGAGAAGCTCACCGGCGTTGAGATAGACCACTACATCATGGCCGACTTCAACGCCGTGAAGGATCTCTCCAGCGCCGTGGGCGGCGTTCCCGTCTGCCTCGAGGAGCCCATCGACGACCCGAAGTCGCACCTGCAACTCGACGCCGGCGACCACGAGCTGGAGGGCGAGGAGGCCCTGGCGTTCGTCCGCACCCGGTACTCCGTCGGCACCGGCAGCGACCTGAGCCGCATCGAGCTCCAGCAGCAGTTCCTCGCCTCGATGGCCCGCGAGATCAACTCCATCGGGTTCGACGGCCTCGGCAGCAAGATGTGGAACCTCGCGGACACCGCCACCAAGGCGCTCACCGTCGACAACGGCATCGACAGCGTCCGCAAGCTGTACGACCTCGCCAAGGACCTCGGCCGGGTGCCCATGTCGGACATGAGCTTCCTGACCGTCCCCGTCGTGGACAACACCGACGGCGCCACCGTTCTCGTCGACGAGCCGAACGCCGAGCCCATCTTCGAGATGCTCCAGCAGGACATCTCCATGACCGGCGACGGCAAGAAGGGCAACGGCGGCAACGGAGGCGGAAGCCAGCAGGAGATGGCGCCCCCCGAGGAGGTGCGCGTCGACGTCTACAACGGCGGCGAGGTCGTCGGCGCCGCCCAGGAGACCGTCTCCTGGCTCCAGAACGAGATGGGCGTCCCCCTGTCGACCAACGCCGGCAACGCCGCCGAGCCGCAGGAGAAGACCACCCTGGAGTACGGCCCCGACCAGGCCGACCAGGCCGCCAGGCTGGCGGACATGATGGATCTGAAGAAGACGATGCTCCAGGAGGGCACCACCAACGCCGGGGAGGAGCCGATGGTCCTCACCCTCGGCAACGACTTCAACGGCGCGGGAGAGCCCATCGGCGGCCCGCCGCGGAAGCCCGACAACGTGGAGAGCATCACGGCGGACGAGGAAGTCTGCGCCTCATAACCGGCCACATAACGAATCGGAAACACACTCGGCACAACCAACGGGCGCGGAAAACCGTCCCATCTACAGCCGGCACGAACGGGGCCGCCCACGGGGGCGGGCGGGGCCGGACGACACTCGGAAGATCTTGGGGGATCTGCCCATGCGGAGGACCCGTATACGTGAGGAGGGCGGCGGCCCGCGCGCGGACGCGAACGCCGACGACGGCGCCGCGACAGGCGCCGCCCTGGTACGCGGGCCCGACGACACCGCCAACCTCGGTACCAGGCTGCTTCCCGGCCAGCGGCCGGAGAGCGAGCCGCAGGGCGAACCCGCCGCCGAGCCCGGGGAGCCCGGTCGGCGGCGCAAGGGGAAGAAGCCGAAGAAGCGCAAGCCGCTGTGGCGCCGCATCCTCGTCTGGACCGCCGGCTCGCTGGCGTTCCTCCTGGCGGCCCTGGCCGTCGCCGGCTGGCTCTACATACGCCACCTGAACAACAACCTCACCAAGGAAGAGCTCAACCTCGGCGATAACCCCCTGGAGGGGCCCGAGCCGAACGCCGCCGGCCAGACACCGCTCAACATCCTGCTCCTCGGCTCCGACAGCCGCGAGGGCCTGAGCGAGGAGGAGCAGGAGGCACTGCACACCGGAGACGCGGCCGGGAATCGCGCCGACACCCAGATCCTGCTGCACGCCTCGGCCGACCGCAGCAACATGACCCTGATCAGCGTCCCCCGCGACACCCAGGTCACCATTCCCCGCTGCACCGACCCCAAGACCGGCCAGGTGTATGAGGAGACCTACGACTCCATCAACAACTCCATCTCCCACGGCGGCCCGGGCTGCGCCGTCGCCACCTGGGAGGAGCTGACCGGCATCCCCATCCAGCACTTCATGATGGTGGACTTCGAGGGCGTGGTGGAGATGGCCGACGCGGTGGGCGGTGTGCCGGTCTGCGTGGACGCCAATGTGAACGACCCCGACTCCGGCCTGTACATGGAGGAGGGCGAGCACACCATCCAGGGCGCGCAGGCGTTGCAGTGGCTGCGCACCCGGCACGGCTTCGAGGACGGCAGCGACATCGGCCGCGCCAAGGCGCAGCAGATGTATCTCAGCAACATGGCGCGCGAGCTCCAGGGCAGCACCTCGCTGACCGATCCCGCCGAGCTGATGAACCTCGCCGAGTCGGCGACCAACGCCCTCACCGTCGACCACGGCCTCGGCTCCGTGCAGAAGCTCTACGACCTCGGCGAGGACCTGCGGCAGGTCCCCAACAAGCGCGTCAACATGGTCACGATGCCCTGGGAACCCGACCCGGAGAACCCGACGGTCACGGTCGTCCCCGCGCCGGGCACCGCCGAGAACCTGTTCTCGCTGGTCCGCGAGGACATCCCGATCGACCGGCCCGAGCAGGCGAACGACGCGCCCGAGGAGCCGCGGGAGTCGGAGTCGCCCGAGGAGAGCGCGGCCCCCGCCGACCCGGAGGCGGAGATCCCGGTCGCGGTGCAGAACGGCACCGGCTACGGCGGTCAGCTCCCGGTGGACGGCCGCGCGGGCGACATCACCGAGGAGCTGGTGCGCCTCGGCTTCGCCTCGGCCGTCACCGACCTGACGCTGGCGTCGGAGGAGTCGACCCTCCTGCTCTACCCGGCCGAGGACGACCGCGCCAACGCCGAGGCCGTGGCCGAGGCGCTGGGCGTGCCCGGCTCAGCTCTGCGGATATCCCCGAGCAGCACGCAGATCACGCTCGTCGTCGGCGCCGACTGGGCCGAGGGCACGAGCTACCCCGCGCAGGACGACGGGGGCTCGGGCGGCTCGGGCTCCGGAGGCTCGGGCGGTGGGGGGAACACCCCCATCAACCCCGACGACATCATCTCCGGGCAGGACAAGAACACCTGCATGGCCGTCAACCCCGTCTATACCTGGTAGGGCCCTACACCTGGTAGGGCCTGGCCGACTCGGGCGCGGCGGGCTCCCGCCGCGAGGCGATCACGCGCCGCGCGAGCTTCCTGGGGCTGGTGAGGAATCCCCAGCCCCAGGAGAGGTGCATCGTGGCCAGCGCCAGCGGGATACGCGCCCGCACGCCCGGGGGGAGGCCGCGCCCGGCGGGCACCGAGCCGAGCGCGACGCCCGCGGCGTACGCCGCCGGGACCGCCAGCGCCCACGGCGTGAGCACCGCGCCCGCCACCAGCCCGGCCACGATCGCCAGCAGCGCGGCGGGCGGCGCGAGGTAGCGCGCGCTGATCGAGCCGGAGTGGTACCGGGCCACCACGCGGCGCCAGCGCCCGTAGTTGCGGTACTGCGTGGCCAGCGCCCGCACGCTGGGCCGCGGCCGGTAGGAGACCAGCAGCTCGGGCGAGAACCAGATCAGCCCGCCCGCCTGCCGGATGCGGAAGTTCAGCTCCCAGTCCTGGGCCCGGATGAACTCCTCGTTGTATCCGCCCTGCTGCTCCAGCACCTCCCGCCGGAACACCCCGAGATACACCGTCTCCGCCTCGCCCGCCTCGCCCCCGGTGTGGAAGGCGGCGTTGCCGACGCCGATGCGGGAGGTCATGGCGGCGGCCACGGCCTTCTCCCAGGGCGTGTCTCCCTCGGCGTGCATGATGCCGCCGACGTTGGCGGCGCCCTTCTCCTCCAGCAGCCGCACGGCGGTCGCGATGTATCCCTGCGAGAGCATCCCGTGGCCGTCGACCCGCACCACCACCGGGTGCTTCGAGGCGGCGATGGCGGCGTTGAGCCCGGCGGGGGTGCGGCCCGTGGGGTTGGGCACCGTGCGCACCCGCTCGTCCTCGGCCACCAGCTCGGCGGCGATCTCGTCGGTCCGGTCGGTGGAGGGCCCCAGCGCGATCACCACCTCGATCTCGCCCGGGTAGTCCTGCTCCAGGATGTGCCGCACCGCGCCGCGCAGATGTCGCTCCTCGTTGAGGACGGGCATGATGACGGAGACGGGCGGCACCGAGGACGGGGTCGTGGGAGTGGTGGTCACCGGCTCACGTTACCGCGATCGAGGGACCCGGAAGCGCGCCGCCCGAGGGCGTAGATCGTATCGGCTTACGGTGGCGGCGATGCCTGCCCGCCCGCACCTCCCACGCCTCCGCCCGCGCCCGGCTCAACGCCTCCGCCCGCGCCCGGGCTATCGCCCGCGCCTGCGTGCGCGCCCCCGTCCCCGCCCCCGTCCGCGTCCGCGCCCCCGCCTCCGCCCCCGCCCGCGTCCGCGCCTGACGCCGCGGGTCCGCCGCCTGGCGCTGCGCTCCGCCGCCACCCTCGCCGTGCTGGTCCTCACCGCCAGCGGCGTCGGCCACGCCATGGTCAGCTCGGCCGAGCGGGAGCTGACCCGCGTCGACCCCTTCCGCGGCCTGCCGGACAACGACCGCCCCGCCGACGACGGCGGCGAGGATCTGAACATCCTGCTGATCGGCACCGACTCGCGCGACGGGTTCAGCGAGGCCGAGCGCGACAAGTACCACCTCGGCGGCGTCTCCTGCTACTGCGCCGACACGATCATGCTGGTGCACCTCTCCGCCGACCGCGAGCGGGCCAGCGTGGTCAGCCTCCCCCGCGACTCCTACGCCGAGCTGCCCGCCCACGAGTTCGCGCCCACCGGCGGCCGCCACCAGGCACACGCCGACAAGCTGAACGCCGCCCTCTCCCACGGCGGCCCCTCGCTGATGGTCCGCACCGTGGAGCGGATGACCGAGCTGCGCGTCGACCACTACCTGGAGGTCGACTTCGCCAGCTTCATGAACGCCGTGGACGAGATCGGCGGCGTCGAGGTCTGCACCAACCGCCGCCTGGAGGACGACTACTCGGGGCTCGACCTGCCCGCGGGCAGCCACACCCTCGACGGCGCCACCGCGCTGGCGTACGTGCGGGCCCGGCACGTGGACGGCAGCTCCGACCTCGGCCGCATGGAGCGGCAGCAGCGGTTCCTCGCCGCCTTCCTCGACCGGGCCGTCAGCAGCGGCGTGCTGCTCAACCCCGCGCGGCTGAGCGGCACGGCGCAGGCGCTGCTCGGCTCGGTCCGCGCCGACCCGGGCTTCGGCGCCGAGGAGATGCTCGACCTGGCGGGCGCCATGCGGGAGTTCAAGCCCTCCGACGCCCGCTTCGCCTCCGTGCCGCTGTCCGACCACAACCGCACCGTCCCCGGCATCGGCTCCACCGTCGCCTGGGACCAGGACAAGGCCGGGAACCTCTTCGCGGCGCTGCGCGAGGACCGCCCGCTGCCCGACACCGACGGCGACCCCCCGCGCCGTTCGTCCGGCGCCGACGAGGACCGCGAGGACTGCTCCTAGCGACCCGTGACCCGCGCGGCGGCGTATGAAGCGGTCTTGCGAACACATTTCCACACGTGACGACGCACCTTCGCGTGCTTCGCCGACTCAATCGGCCAGAATCCGACCTGTCGGTCATCACTTCGGGTGATTCCATGGCCGGGCCTTGCGGGCGGCGACCCTCTGTCGTCAAGCTGTTGCTGTTCGTTAGTACGAAACGCACGAAACGGGAGAACCCCTGGGAGGGGCCGGTGCCGTTCGGTGAGCAGCCCGCATATCTTCGCGTCGCGGACGACCTTCGACAGCAGATCGCCAACGGCACCCTGCCGCCGCATGCCAGGCTGCCCTCGCAGGCGAGCATTCGCGCCAAGTACGGCGTCTCCGACACGGTCGCCCTGGAGGCGCGCAAGGTGCTGATGGCCGAGGGCCTCGTCGAGGGCCGCTCCGGCTCCGGGACGTATGTCCGCGAGCGGCCCGAGCCGCGCCGGGTCTGCCGCAGCGGGTACCGCACGCTCGGGGAGTCCAGCCCCTTCAGGCAGGAGCAGGCGGACGAGCGGGTGCGCGGCAGCTGGGAGGCGGTGAGCGACCGCATCGAGGCGAGCGACGCCATCGCGCGGCGGCTGCGGATCGAGCCGGGCGAGGAGGTGATGTGCACCCGGTACCTGCTCCGCACGGGCGGCGAGCCGGTGATGCTCTCCACCTCCTACGAGCCGCTGCGCATCACCGGCCGCACGCCGGTGATGCTGCCGGAGGAGGGACCGCTGGCCGGCCGCGGGGTGGTGGAGCGGATGGCCGCCATCGACCTGGTGGTGGACAACGTGGCGGAGGACGTGATGGCCCGCCCGGCCCTGGCCACCGAGGCGCGCCAGCTCGGCGGCGTGCCGGGGCACCCGGTGCTGGTGATCGCCCGCACCTTCCGGGCGGGCTGCCTGCCGGTGGAGACGGCGGACGTGGTGGTCCCCGCCGACCGGTTCCGCGTCGCCTACCACCTGCCCGTCCGCTAGGGCCTGTCGCCCGGAGAGGGCCCGGGGCCGCCGTGGCTGCCGGGGCCGGGAGGGCCGGGAGGGCCTAGGAACCCAGCCGCGCGGCGAGCAGCGCGATGTCGTCCTCGGGGCCCGGGCCGATGGTCTCGATGATGCGGTCGCACAGCGCCTCCAGCGAGATGCCGGGACGGGCGGTCCTGCTCAGCAGGTCGCACAGCCGCCGCATGCCCTCGTTGATGTCGCCGCCGCGCGTCTCGATCAGCCCGTCGGTGTACATCACGAGCATCGCGCCGCTCGGCACCTCCACCCGCCGCTCCTCGATCACCCCGCCCTCGACGCCGAGCGGCACGCCCGAGGGCAGCTCCAGCAGCCGGGCCGTCCACTCCCCGGGCCGCTCGGGGTGACGCGGGTCGCCGGGGGCGTAGAGCACCGGCGGCATGTGCCCGGCCTTGGCGAGGGTGCACCCCCGGTCGTCCGGGTCGAAGACGGCGTACAGGCAGGTCGCCATCATCGGGTCGTCGGGGTGGCGGGCGATGTCCTCGCTCAGGTCGTTGACCCGGCGCAGCAACTCGGCGGGGGAGAGGTCGAGCCCGGCGAGGGTGCGCACGGCCGTGCGCAGCCGCCCCATGGTGGCGGCGGCCCGCAGCCCGTGCCCGGTCACGTCGCCGACGACGAACGCCACCCGTCCGCGCGTCAGCGGGATCACGTCGAACCAGTCGCCGCCGACCTCCGACCCGACGCCGGCGGGCACGTACCGATAGCTGACGCCCACGCCCGGCAGCGAGGGCACCGAGCGCGGCAGCAGGCTGCGCTGGAGGGTGACCGCGCGCTCGCGCTCCTGGGCGTACAGGCGGGCGTTGTCGAGCGAGACCCCGGCCCGGGCGACGACCTCGGTGGCCAGGGAGAGATCCTGCCGGTCGAAGGGGGCGCGGTCCTCGGCGCGGGTGAGGGTGAGCAGGCCGAGCACGGTGCCGCGGGCGGGCAGCGGCGCGGTGATCATCGAGTGGATGCCGAGGGCGTGCGAGGCGGCCGCGTTGCGGTCGCCGGGGGCCGTGGCCAGGATCTCCTCCTCGGAGGAGTACAGGCGGGGGGTACCGCTGAGCACGGCCGCCCCGATGACGTTGCGCGGATCGGCCGGGAACTCCTGGCCCAGCCGCATCATCTGCGTCACCTCGGGGCTGCTGCGCTTGGCGCCGACGGCGACCCGCACGAGGCGCTGGTGCGGGATGTCGCCGGGCCGGGGCAGGTCCCCGCCGTTCGCGACCGGCTCGAGCAGCGTGACGGAGGCGTAGTCGGCGAAGCGGGGGACGAGGAGCCGCGCCAGGGTGTCGCTGATGCGCCGCACGTCGAGCAGGTTGGCCAGGGCGGAGCCGATGTCGTCCAGCAGGGCCAGGCTCTCGCGGGTGCGCTCCACCCGGACCAGGGACTCGATGCGCTCGGTGACGTCCATGCTGACGCAGCCGACGCCGAGGGTGCGGCCGTCCCGGTCGGTGAGGCGGCTGAGGGAGAACGAGTGGGCGGCCCCGTCGTCCGGGGTGGAGATGACCAGGTCGACCACGGGGCGGCCGGTGCGCAGCACCTCCCCCTGGAGCCGGTGGATCTCCCGCGCCATCGGCGGCGGCAGCAGCTCCAGCGCGGTCCTGCCCACCAGCTTCTCGGCCGGGGCGTCGCCGAGGCGGGCCAGGGCGTCGTTGAGGCGGACCAGACGCCGGTCGGTGTCGAAGATCCCGATGCCCTGCGGCAAGGCGGCGAAGAGCGCGTCGAGGGTGGCGAGGTCCTGCTCGACGGCGTCGAGGCGGCTGGTTTCGACGAGATTGGCGAGAATGCACGGGACCCCGTCGTCGTCGCGCAGCAGCGAGGCCCGCGCCTCCAGCGACACGACGTGGCCGTCCCGGTGGCGGAGGGCGAGCGTGCCGCGCCAGTGGCCGTCGCGCAGCAGGGCGCGGTAGACCGCGGTGCCGGGGGCAGGGCGGCCCGCGGGGACGAAGTCGCTCAGGTGGCGGCCGACGGCCTCCCGCTTCGGCCAGCCGAGGATCTCCTCGGTCACGGGGCTCCACAGGGTGACCTGACCGCGGGCGTCGAGCATGACGATGCCGACGCGGAGCAGGTCGAGCAGCGAGCACGGACGCCCCGTCGCCGCGAGGTCCGAGCCACGCCCAGAATGTCCCATATATACGATTGTGCCCCCGCGGGATGGAACCGCTCTCCTCAGCGCCCGGCCGCCTCGGCGCCCGGCGGCTCAGCGAGACGGGCCGGACCCCGGCTCGACGCGCTCCACGAGGTAGTGAGCCGGAGGATCCGCGGCCGGCCCGCCGGCTCCGACGCGAAGGCTGAGCCGCGAAACGAGGCGTTGCGCCTCGGCGCGTGTGGCGCAGTGTCCTATGCGGTAGCGACCGCCGTTCTCATCCTGCCGGATCACCTGCCACGGGCGCAGGTTGCTGGCGTTCATCCCTCACCCCCTGTCCGCATATGCCAGACCCTACGCCAGCACATCACCGTGCGCACACGGATTAGGCCACTGCCATAGTCCACAGGGGGCCGGGCCGAGGGCCAGGGGGTGGGGACGAACCCTCGCTAGTCCGACTTCTTCCGGCGGCGGATGCGGCTGCCGAGCCAGACGATGGGGTCGTACTTGCGGTCGACGGCCCTCTCCTTCATCGGGATCAGGGCGTTGTCCGTGATCTTGATGCCCTCGGGGCAGACCTCGGTGCAGCACTTGGTGATGTTGCAGAACCCCAGCCCGTGCTCCTCCTGGATCGCCCGCTGCCGGTCCAGGCCCTCCCGCTCCGCGTCGTCCAGCGGGTGCATGTCCAGCTCCGCCATCCGCATCAGGAAGCGCGGCCCGGCGAACGCCTGCTTGTTCTCCTCGTGGTCGCGCACCACGTGGCACACGTCCTGGCACAGGAAGCACTCGATGCACTTGCGGAACTCCTGCGAGCGCCCCACGTCCTCCTGCTGCATCCGGTACTCGCCGGGCCCCAGCCCCTCCGGCGGCACGAACGAGGGGATCTCGCGCGCCTTCTGGTAGTTGAAGCCGACGTCCGTCACCAGGTCCCGCACCACCGGGAAGGTCCGCAGTGGCGTGATCGTGATCGTCTCGTCCCGCTCGAACTGCGACATCCGCGTCATACACATCAGGCGCGGCCGCCCGTTGATCTCCGCGCTGCACGAGCCGCACTTGCCCGCCTTGCAGTTCCACCGCACCGCCAGGTCCGGGGCCTGTGTGGCCTGGAGCCGGTGGATGATGTCGAGCACGACCTCGCCCTCGTTCACCTCCACGGTGAAGTCCGCGAGCCCGCCGCCCCCGGAGTCCCCGCGCCACACCCGGAAGCGGGCGTCGTAGCGTGTGCTTGGGCTTGCGGTGCTGTCGGCCGCCGTGGTCATGAGGCGAGCTCCTCGTCGGTCAGGTACTTCGCGAGTTCTTCCTTGTCGAACAGCTCCAGCAGATCGGAGCGCATCGGCGGCAGGTCCCGGCGGGTCAGCTCCACCCGGCCCGAAGCGTTCACCGTGCACAGCAGGTTGACGCGCCGCCAGTCGCGGTCCATCTGCGGGTAGTCGTCCCGGGTGTGGCCGCCGCGGGACTCGGTGCGCTCCTTGGCCGCCAGCGCCACGCACTCGCTGACCAGCAGCATGTTCCGCAGGTCGAGCGCGAGATGCCAGCCCGGGTTGTACTGCCGGTGGCCCTCCACGCCCGCGCGCCGCGCGCGCTCGCGCAGCTCGCCCAGGCGCTCCAGCGCCTCGGTCACCTCCGACTCGCGCCGGATGATGCCGACCAGGTCGTTCATCGTCTGCTGGAGATCCTGCTGCACCGCGTACGGGTTCTCGTCGCCGCCCTCGCCCTCGAAGGGGCGCAACGCCTCCTCGCGCGCCGTCGCGATCTGGTCCTCGGCCGCCACCGGGCGTTCGCCCTCGCCGATCCCGGCCGCGTACTCGGCGGCGTACAGCCCGGCCCGCCGGCCGAAGACCAGCAGGTCGGACAGGGAGTTGCCGCCCAGCCGGTTGGAGCCGTGCATGCCGCCGGCCACCTCGCCGGCCGCGTACAGCCCCGGCACGCCGGTGGCCGCCGCCGTGTCCGGGTCGACGTCCACGCCGCCCATCACGTAGTGGCAGGTCGGGCCGACCTCCATCGGCTCCTTGGTGATGTCCACGTCCGCGAGCTGCTTGAACTGGTGGTGCATGGACGGCAGCCGCCGCACGATCTCCTCGGCCGGCATCCGGGTCGAGACGTCCAGGAACACCCCGCCGTGCGGCGAGCCGCGCCCCGCCTTCACCTCGGAGTTGATCGCGCGGGCCACCTCGTCGCGGGGCAGCAGCTCCGGCGGGCGGCGGTTGTGGTCGGGGTCGGTGTACCAGCGGTCGGCCTCGGCCTCGTCCTGGGCGTAGTGCTCCTTGAACACCTCGGGGACGTAGTCGAACATGAAGCGCTTGCCCTCGCTGTTGCGCAGCACCCCGCCGTCGCCGCGCACCGACTCGGTGACGAGGATCCCCTTCACCGAGGGCGGCCAGACCATCCCGGTCGGGTGGAACTGCACGAACTCCATGTTCACCAGCGGCGCGCCCGCCAGCAGCGCCAGCGCGTGCCCGTCGCCGGTGTACTCCCAGGAGTTGGAGGTGACCTTGAACGACTTGCCGATGCCGCCGGTGGCCAGCACCACCGCCGGGGCGTCGATGACGAAGAACGTCCCCGACTCGCGGTCGTAGGCGAAGACGCCGGCGACGCGGCCGTCCTCGGCCTTCAGCACCCGCGTGACGGTGCACTCGGCGAAGACCTTCAGCTTCGCCTCGTACTCCCCGGTCTCCTTGAAGTCCTCCTGCTGGAGGGCGACCACCCGCTGCTGGAGGGTGCGGATCATCTCCAGGCCCGTGCGGTCGCCGACGTGCGCCAGGCGCGGGAACTCGTGGCCGCCGAAGTTGCGCTGCGAGATCCTGCCGTCCTTGGTGCGGTCGAAGAGTGCGCCCCAGGTCTCCAGCTCCCACACCCGGTCGGGCGCCTCGCGGGCGTGCAGCTCCGCCATCCGCCACTGGTTGAGGAACTTCCCGCCCCGCATGGTGTCGCGGAAGTGCACCGACCAGCCGTCGCCGGAGTTCACGTTGCCCATGCTGGCGGCGATGCCGCCCTCCGCCATCACCGTGTGGGCCTTGCCGAACAGCGACTTGCAGATCACCGCCGTGCGCAGCCCCTGCTCACGCGCCTCGATCGCCGCCCGCAGCCCGGCGCCGCCCGCGCCGACCACCACCACATCCCACGACTGCCGCTCCACTTCGCTCGTCTCCTTGTCGTCTTCGGGGGTTTGTCAGAACAGCTGCGGGTCGTCGAACACGTCGGTGGCCAGCAGGTACACGTACAGGTCGGTCAGGCCCAGGCTCGTGAGCGAGGCCCAGGCGAGCAGCGCGTGGCGGCCGTTGAGGCGGCTGATCCACGTCCACATGCGGTAGCGCAGCGGGTGCGCCGAGAAGTTCTTCAGCCGGCCGCCGAAGATGTGGCGGCAGGAGTGGCAGGAGAGGGTGTACGCCCACACCAGCGTGATGTTGACCAGGCCGAGCAGGGTGCCCAGGCCCGCGTGGCCCCACTCGTAGTGCTCGTCGCGGAAGCCGAGGATGGCGTCGTAGGTGAGGATCACGGCGATGCCCGCCGAGGCGTAGAAGAAGTACCGGTGGCTGTTGTTGAGCAGCAGCGGGAAGCGGGTCTCGCCGGAGTACGCCGTGTGCGGCTCGGCGACCGCGCAGGCCGGCGGGGAGCCCCAGAAGCTGCGGAAGTACGCCTTGCGGTAGTAGTAGCAGGTCAGCCGGAAGCCCAGCGGCAGGAAGAGGAACAGCAGCGCGGGGGAGAGCGACCACCAGTCGCCGAACAGCGCCCAGTTGGGGCCGCCGCGCATCTCCTCGCAGTTCTCCGCCAGGCAGGGGGAGTAGAACGGCGAGACGTAGGGCGCGGCGTAGTAGTCGGCGTTCGCGAACGCCCGCCAGGTGGCGTAGACGATGAACGCCAGCAGCCCTGCCACGACCAGTGTCGGCTGCAGCCACCAGCGGTCGGTGCGCAGGTGCCGCTCGTCGATGGCGGCCCGCGCGGGGGCAGGGGAGGGCGGCGGTGGGGTGTCGATTTCGGTGGCCAAGGAACTCTCCGAGCGAGATGGGGCGAGGCGCGCTGCGTTGCGCTGCGTTGGGGGATGGGCGTGCTGGCGTTGCCGTGGGCGCGCGGCGCGAGGGGGCGCGCCACGGCGTCAGCGGGTGGGCCGGCTAGATCAAGGGCGGTGGCATCCCAGACCCTCGTCGTCGGCGCCTACCCACAGCCGGTGGTCGTACGGGGCGTCGGGCACCCGTATCGGCTCCGCCGCCGGCTCGCCCGCCCGCGCCGGTGACGGCGGCCGCGACACCGAGGCGGCGCCGAGCAGCTCCAGGCTCTCCCGCAGGTGGTCCGCGTCGCTGCGCACCCGGCGCACCTCGAGAACGCCGCCCAGCTCCCGTTCCAGGCGGGAGACGCAGCGCGCCAGATCATCCACGCAGCGCTGTGCGGCGCGGAGCTCCTCGTGCAGCGACATCGCTCAAACACCTCCGTTGCGACCACCTCCAGCGGTGGCGCGTCACCGGACCCTGCGAGTCTGTCCCCTCGGACTGCCTGTTGGGAAGAGGGCCGCACCCCTCGGGTGAAGCCGTCAACGGCGGTCAACGCCCTGTGCCCGGTGCCAGGACCGCCAGCAGGTCCTCGTCCAGCGCCTCGTCGGGCGGCCGACGGGTGGCGAGCACCCGGTACCACAGGGTGCCGAAGACGATGTAGAGCACCGTCTCCGGCGAGGGCCGCTCCGGCAGGTCGCAGCCGGCGCGGGCGGCGATGCCCTCCACGGTGAGGCCGGGCACGCCCGCCTCGTCGACCAGCCGCAGCGCGGCGGCCAGGATCGCCTCCCGGCTCGCCTCGCTGCGCCGGCGCCCGGGCCGGGACGGCGTGGGGCGGGTGTGGTGGGTGGGGCGGCGGGGGATGGGATCGGCTCCGGGCTCGCTGGCATGGGCGCCAGCGTATGAGCCGGACGGGTGGCCTGGCCGCGCCCGGCCGCCGTGTCGCCGCCGGGCGGGCGGGGGCGTCCCCGTTAAGTGGGCAGCGAGGCGCGCCGGTGTGATCAGCAGACAGGCTTGCTGAGCCGGGCGCCTCGCCGACCCCGGAGGTGTCCCACCATGTCCGTGCCCGCGCGCCGCGCTGCGGCGCTCCTCGCGGCGGCGCTGCTCACCCCCGCCACCCCCCTGCTCGCGGGCTGCACCGGCTCGGACGAACGGGAGGGGTCCGCCTCCGTCTCCGCCTCCCAGTCCGTGGCCGTCGCCCGCCGGGCACAGCTGACCAGCGGGGGAACGGTCACCTGGGGCGTTGACGAGCTGCCCGACAGCCTGAACGCCTACCACGAGGACGCCGGGCCGGTGACCGAGCACGTCGCGGGTGCGGTGCTGCCGATGCTCTTCACCCTCGACGCCCGGGGCCGGCCGCGGCTGAACACCGACTACCTGCGCACCGCCGAGATCACCGACCGCGAGCCGAGGCAGCGCGTCGTCTACACCCTCCACCCGAAGGCCGCGTGGAGCGACGGCGAGCCGATCGGCGTCGAGGACTTCCACGCGCAGTGGCGGGCGCTCAGCGGCCAGGACACCGACTACGCCGGGGCGCGCGCCGCCGGCTACGAGCGCATCGAGAGCGTCGCCGAGGGCCCGGGCCCGCGCCAGGTCACCGTCACCTTCGCCCGGCCGTACGCCGACTGGCGGTCGCTGTTCAGCCCGCTCTACCCGCGCTCGGTCACCTCCGATCCCGGGCGTTTCAACGAGGGCGCACGCCAGGACCCTCCGCCGGCGGGCGGGCCGTTCGCGGTCGAGAGCGTGGACCGCGAGGCCGGGACGATCACGCTGGCCCGCAACGAGGAGTGGTGGGGGCGGCCCGCGCTGCTGGACGAGCTGGTCTTCGCGGCCGTGCCGGGCGGCAGGCGGCAGGCCGCGCTGCTGGCGGGCGAGCTCGACCTGGCGGAGGTCTCGGCCTCCGACGCCGAGCGGATCACCGCCGCGGCGGAGAGCGCGCCCGGGGCGCAGGGCCCCGGGCCGCTTCGCGAGCGGGGCGCCGTGGACACCGCGGCGGCCATGCACGCGTGGGCCACGGCGCGGCTGACCGAGGAGACGGGGCAGACCGGCGAGACGGGGGAGTCCGGCTCGGACGACAGCGCGGCAGCGGAGCGGGCCCGGGAGCGCTACGCCCGCACCCTCACCGACGCCGAGCGCGCCCGCGAGCTCACCCTCGTCTCCCGCGAGGCCGTCCTGCGCGAGCGGCTGCGCGACTTCGCCGTCTACCGGGCCTACGACGCCGGTTACACGCAGCTCACGCTGAACGGCGCGTCCCCGGCGCTGCGCGACGAGCGGGTGCGCTGGGCGCTGGCCCGCGCCATCGACCGCGAGGCCCTGGCCGAGGAGGTCCACGAACCGGCCGGGCTCCCCGCCGAACCCCTCGGCAGCCACCTGCGCACCGTCGGCCAGGCGGGCTACCAGGACAACAGCGAAGCCCTCGGCGACAGCGGCACCACCGCCGCGGCCGCCCTCCTGGAGGAGGCGGGCTGGGAACTCGCCGCGCGTCCTGGCACGACCGACGACGGCGCGAACACCGACGACGGTGACCCGGGGGGAGCCGAAGCGGGCGCGGGCGACGGGCGCGCGGCCAAGCAGGGCCGGGGCGCGGCCCCGGCCTCGCCCCCGCTCGTGCGGACCAAGCAGGGCGAGGCCCTTGAGCTGCGCTTCCTCGTCCCCGACGGCCCCGGCTCCGGGCAGCTCCGGGCCACCGGCCGCCGCATCGTGACGATGCTGGAGGGCATCGGCGTAAGCGCGGACCTCACCGAGGTCCCGGCCGAGGATTTCTTCGCCGAGCGCGTCCCCGGCGGCGACTTCGACCTGGCGCTCTACTCCTGGCCCGCCACCGCCTACCCGGCCACCGACGCGCAGCCGCTCTTCGCCAAGCCGCAGGCGCTCCCCGGCGGCCAGATGCTGGTCGGCCAGAACTACACCCGCCTCGGCACCGACTACATCGACCAGCTCCTGCGGCAGGCGGCGGGCGAGCTGGACGAGGCCGAGCACGCCGAGCTGCTGAACAAGGCCGACGCCCGGCTGTGGGCGGTGGCGGGCTCCATCCCCCTCTACCAGCCGCCGCAGCTCGTCGCCGCCCGCGCCGACCTCGCCGGCGTCGGCGCGCACGGTATGGCCACCCCCCGCTACCAGGACATCGGATACCGCCGCTGACCACTCCGGGCCCACCGTACGATTACAGCCATGCCCACGCGCCACGACATCCGCAATGTCGCCATCGTCGCCCACGTCGACCACGGCAAGACCACGCTCGTCGACGCCATGCTGCGACAGGCGGGTGCCTTCGCCGCCCACCAGCAGGTGGACGAGCGGGTCATGGACACCGGGGACCTGGAGCGGGAGAAGGGGATCACGATCCTCGCCAAGAACACCGCCGTCCGGTACCACCCGAAGGGCGGCGGCCCGGTGGTGATCAACATCATCGACACCCCCGGCCACGCCGACTTCGGCGGCGAGGTGGAGCGCGGGCTGTCCATGGTGGACGCGGTCGTGCTGCTCGTCGACGCCTCCGAGGGCCCGCTGCCGCAGACCCGCTTCGTGCTGCGCAAGGCGCTCCAGGCCCGGCTCCCCGTCATCCTCTGCGTCAACAAGACCGACCGGCCCGACGCCCGCATCACACAGGTGCTCAACGAGACCTACGACCTCTTCCTCGACCTGGACGCCGACGAGGAGCAGATCGAGTTCCCCATCGTCTACGCCTGCGCCCGCGACGGCGTCGCCTCGCTGACCCAGCCCGCCGACGGCACGGTCCCGGCCGACAGCGACAGCCTGGAGCCGTTCTTCACCACCCTCCTCGACACCGTCCCGGCGCCCGTCTACGAGGAGGGCGCCCCGCTCCAGGCGCACGTCACCAACCTCGACGCGGACAACTTCCTCGGCCGGATCGCCCTGTGCCGCATCCGCGCCGGCAGCCTGCGCAAGGGCCAGACCGTGGCGTGGCTGCGCCGCGACGGCACCGCCCGCAACGTCCGCGTCACCGAGCTGCTGATGACCGAGGCGCTGACCCGCCGCCCCGCCGAGCAGGCCGGGCCCGGCGACATCTGCGCGGTGGCCGGCATCCCGGACATCATGATCGGCGAGACGCTGGCCGACCCGGCCGACCCGGTGGCGCTGCCGCTGATCACCGTGGACGAGCCGGCGATCTCCATGACCATCGGCACCAACACCTCGCCGCTGGCCGGCCGCGGCGGCAAGGGCCACAAGCTCACGGCCCGGCTGGTGAAGGACCGCCTCGACCGGGAGCTGGTGGGCAACGTCAGCCTGCGCGTGCTGCCGACGGAGCGCCCGGACGCCTGGGAGGTGCAGGGCAGGGGCGAGCTGGCGCTGGCCATCCTGGTGGAGACGATGCGCCGGGAGGGCTTCGAGCTGACGGTCGGCCGCCCCGAGGTGGTCACCCGCCAGATCGACGGCCAGGTCCACGAGCCGGTGGAGCGGATGACGATCGACGCCCCCGAGGAGCACCTGGGCGCGATCACGCAGCTCATGGCGGGCCGCAAGGGCCGGATGGAGACCATGGTCAACCACGGCTCGGGCTGGGTGCGCATGGAGTTCCTGGTGCCCTCGCGCGGCCTGATCGGCTTCCGCACCGAGTTCCTGACGGAGACCCGGGGCACGGGCATCGCCCACAGCATCTTCGAATGCCACGAGCCCTGGGCGGGCGAGCTGCGCACCCGCCGCAGCGGCTCCCTCGTCGCGGACCGCACCGGCGTGGCCACGGCGTACGCCATGCTCAACCTCCAGGAGCGCGGCACGATCTTCGTCGAGCCGGGCACCGACGTGTACGAGGGCATGATCGTCGGCGAGAACTCCCGCTCCGACGACATGGACGTGAACATCACCAAGGAGAAGAAGCTCACCAACATCCGCTCCTCCACGGCCGAGACCACGGAGAACCTGGTGCCGCCGCGCAAGCTGTCGCTGGAGCAGTGCCTGGAGTTCTGCCGCGAGGACGAGTGCGTGGAGGTGACCCCGACCGAGGTCCGCATCCGCAAGGTCGTCCTCGACCAACGCGAACGCCTCCGAGCCGCGGCCCGCGCGAAGCGCGCGTAGCCCGCCCACCCGACCCCGGGGCTCCGCCCCGCCCCCGCCGGGGGCGAGCGGCGCGTCTGCCGACGGCGCTCCGTCCCCGGCTGGCGCGTCTGCCGACGGCGCTCGCCCCCGGGTGGGTGCCGGGGTGTGGGCGGCAAACGGGGTCCGGGGCGGAGCCCCGTGGGGCGGGCGGGACTACCCCTCCTCGCTCCCCAGCACGATCGTGCTCCACGTGAACCCGTCCGCCGATACGCGGTAGTGCCCCGCGTGGTCGAGATCCGTCAGCAGATACCCGGCACGCGTCAGCGCCGGCTCCTCCGGCGGCGGCCCTGGCCGCTCAACCGCGAAGCTTCGCCCCCCGTCCCGGCTGACGTAGATCGCGTCGTCGCCGTACACGACCAGGCTGCCGTCGGCCGCCGCGATGGGCGTGCCGATGACCGAGCCGGGGCGGCTGGAGGAGTCCTCGTGCGTCCACACCCGCTGCCAGGACCGCCCGTCGTCCCCGCTGACGTGGATGCCGAGCAGCGTGCTGCCGTACAACCCCGCCTGCGCGTCGCTGTCGCCGCCGTGGTCCGCGACGCCGGACTCGAAGGCGTACAGCCCGTCGGGACCGGCCACCAGCCGCAGCTCGCGGTAGCCGGCCGAGCCGGCGAACGCCGGGGCGGTGGGCAGCGGCGCCAGCGTGCGCCAGCCGCGGCCCTCGTCCTGCGAGACGGCGAGCGCGGACGCGCCGGTGACCGGGTCGACGCCGGCGACCCAGTGCCTGCCGTCGGGCAGCAGGCCGGGCGTGCTCAGCTCCTCCAGCGGCGGCTGCCGCTCCAGCAGCCGGTACTCCGCGGTCCGGGGCATCAACGCCGCCAGCCGCTCGTCGACGAGCGCCACGTGCGAGCCCTCGGGTATCGCCGGGACCGTGCCGGAGGTCCCGGCGTCGCCGCGCCGCCAGCTGCGGCCGGCGTCGTCGGTCACCCAGACCGTGTCCCCGATGTCGTCCAGCACGGCGCCGGTCACCGAGGACAGGCGCGCGTGGCCGGCCGAGGCGGCCTCGACGACGAAGCCGAACTCGGTGCGGTCGCCCGTGGGCAGCGGGGTGTCGCGCAGCTCCCAGGTGCCCGACTCGCCGTCCAGCGCCGCCAGGCTGTAGGTGCAGCCGCGGGCGGTGCCGTACGGCAGGCCGTCCTGACAGTCCGCCAGCAGCACGAAGCCGTGGCTGTCGTCGGCGAAGTCCAGCGCGATGACCTGCCCGGGCAGCGCGGCGTCGGAGGGGATCAGCGGCGCCTGGACGGAGGGCGCGGGGGTTGGCGTCGCGGCGGGGTCGGCGGGACGGCCGTCCGCCGCCGGCTCGGAGCCGCTGGAGCAGCCCAGCAGCGCGCCGGCGGCCAGCACGGTGGCGAGGGCGCCGGCGAGAACGGTGAGGGAAGGGGTGGGGGGATCGGGGGGCTTGGACGAGCGGCTGCGCATTGTGCCTTCTCCCGTCGTGCGGAATCGACACTGAGTCGTTATCAAAATGATATGTCAGGGATCGCGTCCGGCATATGGGGGGTTTCTCGCAACACGCAGGTCTCGGCCACGCTCTGATGGCGGACAAAAAACCTCAAAAGGGATCTCATGGTCTTTCGTGCGGCCATCCCCGCGCGAGAAGCCGGTCAGGATCCAGGAGGCATCCCGATGCGCCCAGCGACGCGCCTTGCCGTGGCCCTCGCCACCGCGACAGTCCTCGCCCCGGCCGCGGCGGGCTGCGGCGGCGGCGACGACGGTTACGGCGGCACGGCGACCGCCGAGGGTGCCGTCGTGCGCGCCTCCTGGGGCGACCCGGCCCACCCGCTGGAGCCCGCCAACACCAACGAGGTCCAGGGCGGCAAGGTCCTCGACATGATCTTCCGGGGCCTGAAGCGCTACAACCCGGAGACCGGCGAGGCCGAGGACATGATGGCCGAATCGATCGAGACCGACGACCAGCGGAACTTCACCATCACCATCGAGCCCGGCTGGACCTTCCAGGACGGCACCCCGGTCACCGCAAGCTCCTACGTCGACGCCTGGAACTACGGCGCCCACATCGACAACGCCCAGGTCGGCAGCTACTTCTTCCAGTTCATCGAGGGCTACGAGGACGTCCACCCCACCGAGGCGAACGCCGAGCCCACCGCCGACACCATGAGCGGCCTGAAGGTCACGGGCGACCACACCTTCACCGTCGAGCTGAGCCAGCCCTTCTCCCTGTGGCCCGAGACCCTCGGCTACGCCGCCTACGCCCCGCTCCCCAAGGCGTTCTTCGACGACCACGACGCCTGGCTGGCCAAGCCCATCGGCAACGGCCCCTACCGGATCGCCTCCTACACGCCCGGCCAGGGCATGAACCTGGTCACCTACGAGAAGTACACCGGCGACGACAAGCCGAAGAACGACGGCGTCGAGCTGCGGGTCTACACCGACAACAACACCGCCTACACCGACCTCCAAGCCGGCAACCTCGACCTCATCGACGACGTGCCCGCCTCGCAGCTCCAGAACGCCCCGGCCGACCTCGCCGACCGCTACATCAACCAGCCCGCCGGCATCATCCAGACCGTCTCCTTCCCGCTCTACGACCGCAGGTGGCGCGGCGAGAACGGCCGCAAGATCCGCCAGGGCCTGTCCATGGCGATCGACCGCGAGGCCATCACCTCCAAGATCTACTTCGACACCCGCACCCCCGCCCGCGACTTCACCTCACCCGTCCTCGGCGAGTCCGGCGGCTACGACCCCGGCATGTGCGGGGAGCTGTGCGAGTACCACCCCGACCGGGCCCGCCGCCTGATCGAGGACGCCGGCGGCCTCCCCGGCGGCTCCGTCACCCTCTCCTCCAACGTCGACACCGGCTCCCACCGCCAGTGGATGGACGCCGTCTGCAACAGCATCAACAACGTCCTCGGCGACACCGGCGCCTGCACCGTCAACCCCATCCCCACCTTCGCCGACTTCCGCAACCAGATCATGGCCGACGAGATGACCGGCATGTTCCGTACCGGCTGGCAGATGGACTACCCCCTCATCCAGAGCTTCCTCCAGCCGGTGTACTACACCGACGCCTCCTCCAACGACGCCGGCTACAGCAACCCCCGCTTCGACCGCCTCCTCGACCGCGCCAACGCCACCCCCGACGCCGAGGAGGCCGTCGACCTCCTCCAGGACGCCGAGGAGCTGATCGCCCACGACCTCCCGGCGATCCCGCTCTGGTACCAGAACGGCACCGCCGGCTACTCCGAACGCCTCGGCGACGTCCGCCTCAACCCCTTCTCCGTTCCCGTCTTCACCGACATCCGGGTGAGCTGACCGTGGGGCGCTACATCATCCGGCGCCTGATCCAGATGGTCCCGGTCTTCCTCGGCGTCACCTTCCTCATCTTCGTCATGGTGTACGCCCTGGGCGACCCCGTCACCGCGCTCTTCGGCGACCGCCCCCCCGACCCCGCCACCGCCGCCCGCCTCCGCGACGAGTTCAACCTCGACGAGCCCCTGTGGAAGCAGTACCTGCTCTACCTCGGCGACATCCTCACCGGCGACTTCGGCACCGCCTTCAACGGCCAGCCCGTCACCGACCTGATGGAGACGGCGTTCCCCATCAGCTTCCGCCTGATGCTCGTCGCCCTCGCCTTCGAGGCCGTCATCGGCATCACCCTCGGCGTCGTCACCGGCCTGCGCCGCGGCCGCCCCCTCGACACCGGCGTCCTGGTCGCCACCCTCGTCGTGATCGCCATCCCCACCTTCGTCCTCGGCACCACGCTGCAGTACGTCCTCGGCGTCGAACTCGGCTGGATCGAGCCGGCCGTCAGCCCCGGGGGAAACCTCGACGAGCTGCTCGTCCCCGGCCTCATCCTCGCCCTGGTCTCCCTCGCCTACGTCACCCGCCTCACCCGCACCTCGGTCGCCGAGAACACCCGCGCCGACTACATCCGCACCGCCATCGCCAAGGGCCTGCCGCGCCGCCGCACCACCGTGCGCCACCTGCTGCGCAACTCCCTCATCCCCGTCGTCACCTACCTCGGCGCCGACATCGGCAACCTCATGGCCGGCGCCATCGTCACCGAGCGCATCTTCAACATCCAGGGCGTCGGCTACCAGCTCTACCAGGGCATCCTCCGCCAGAACTCCCCCACCGTCGTCGGCTTCGTCACCGTGCTCGTCCTGATCTTCCTCCTCGCCAACCTGCTCGTCGACCTCCTCTACGCCGTGCTCGACCCGAGGATCCGCTATGCCTGAGACACCGCTCGAGGCCCAGGAAGACGCCGGCCCCGCCGCCTCCGGCATCCGTCTCGCCCCCGCCCGGGGCCTGGGCACCGACGCCTGGCACGACCTGCGCCGCAACCCCGTCTTCCTCGTCTCCGCGCTGCTGATCTTCTTCCTCGTCGTCATCGCCGTCTGGCCCGGCCTCATCGCCCCCGGCGACCCCCACCGCTGCGACCTCATGCGCTCCCTCGAAGGCCCCACCGCCGGCCACTGGTTCGGCTTCGACACCCAGGGCTGCGACGTCTACACCCGCACCGTCTACGGCGCCCGCGCCTCCATCGCCGTCGGCGTCTGCGCCACCCTCGGCGTCGCCCTCCTCGGCGGCGTCGTCGGCGGCCTCGCCGGCTTCTTCGGCGGCCCCTTCGACGCCGTCCTCTCCCGCATGACCGACGTCTTCTTCGGCATCCCCATGGTGCTGGGCGCCATCGTCTTCCTCAGCATGATCACGCTCACCGGCATCTGGCCGGTCGTCCTCGTCATCGCCGCCCTCGGCTGGCCGCCCGTCGCCCGCATCGCCCGCGGCTCGGTGATCACCGTCCGCCAGCAGGACTACGTCCTCGCCGCACGGGCCCTCGGCGCGGGCAACGCCCGGCTGCTGCTGCGCCACATCCTGCCCAACGCCCTCGCCCCCGTCATCGTGATGGCGACCATCGTGCTGGGCACCTTCATCGCCCTGGAGGCGACCCTCAGCTACCTCGGCGTCGGCCTCAAGCCCCCCACCGTCTCCTGGGGCGTGGACATCTCCGCCGCCTCCGACGGCATGCAGTTCCGCAACGCCCCCCACATCCTGCTCTACCCGGCCGCCGCGCTGAGCCTCACGGTGCTGGCGTTCATCATGCTCGGCGACGCCGTGCGCGACGCCCTCGACCCCAGACTGAGGTGACCTCGTGAGCGACGCACCAACGGCTCCCGGCCCGCAGGCAGCCTCGACGCCCGTACGCGGCCGCGCGGGCGGAGAGGCGACCGACGAGGAGGAGCCCGTCCTGCTGGAGGTGCGCGACCTGCGCGTGGAGTTCCACACCCGCGACGGCGTGGTCGGCGCCGTCAACGGCGTCTCCTACGCCGTCGACGCGGGCGAGACCCTCGCCGTGCTCGGCGAGTCCGGCTCCGGCAAGTCGGTGTCCGCGCAGGCCGTGATGGGCATCCTCGACATCCCGCCCGGCCGCGTCACCGGCGGCGAGATCCGCTTCGCCGGCCGCGACCTGCTCACCCTCGGCCCCGAGGAGCGGCGCCGCATCCGCGGCGAGCAGATGGCGATGATCTTCCAGGACGCGCTCTCCGCCCTCAACCCCGTGCTCCCCGTCGGCTACCAGCTCGCCGAGATGTTCCGCGTCCACCGCGGTGCCACCCGCAAGGAGGCAAGGGAGAACGCCGTCGAGCTGATGGAGCGCGTGCGCATCCCGGCGGCCCGGCAGCGGGCGGGCGACTACCCGCACCAGTTCTCCGGCGGCATGCGCCAGCGCATCATGATCGCCATGGCGCTGGCGCTCAGCCCCGAGCTGATCATCGCCGACGAGCCGACCACCGCCCTCGACGTCACCGTGCAGGCCCAGGTGATGGACCTCCTCGCCGAGCTCCAGCGGGAGTACCGGATGGGCCTGATCCTCATCACCCACGACCTCGGCGTCGTCGCCGACGTCGCCGACCGCATCGCCGTCATGTACGCGGGCCGCATCGTCGAACACGCGCCCGTCCACGAGCTGTACGCCGCCCCCGCGCACCCGTACACCAAGGGGCTGCTGGACTCCGTGCCACGCCTGGACCGCGCCGGCCGCGACGGGGGCGGCGAACTCCCCGTCATCCGCGGCCTGCCGCCCAGCCTGCTCGCCATCCCGCCCGGCTGCCCGTTCCACCCGCGCTGCCCGCTCGCCCAGCCCGTCTGCCGCGCCGAGCGGCCCCCGCTCTACGACGTCTCCGAGGGCCGCACCAGCGCCTGCCACCTCTGGAGGGAGTGCATCGGTGAGAGGTGAGGAAAGCGAGCCGGTCCTCGACGTCGCCGGCCTGGTCAAGAACTACCCGCTGACCCGGGGCGTCGTCCTCCGGCGCCAGATCGGCGCGGTGCAGGCCGTCTCGGGCGTCGACGCGGACCTCCGCCCGGGGGAGACCCTCGGCCTCGTGGGGGAGTCGGGCTGCGGCAAGTCCACCGTGGCGAAGCTGATGACCAGCCTGGAACGCCCCACCGCCGGCCGCATCCTCTACCAGGGCGAGGACATCACCCGCCTGACGGGCCGGGCGCTGAAGGCCGTGCGCCGCAACATCCAGCTCGTCTTCCAGGACCCCTACACCTCCCTCAACCCGCGGATGACGGTCGGCGACATCGTGGGCGAGCCCTTCGACATCCACCCCGAGGTCGTGCCGAAGGCCGGGCGCCTGGCGCGGGTGCGCGAGCTGCTGGAGGTCGTCGGCCTCAACCCGGAGTACATCAACCGCTACCCGCACCAGTTCTCCGGCGGCCAGCGCCAGCGCATCGGCATCGCCCGGGGCCTCGCGCTCAACCCGGCGATCATCGTCGCCGACGAGCCGGTCTCGGCCCTCGACGTCTCGGTCCAGGCCCAGGTGATCAACCTCATGGAGCGACTTCAGGCCGAATTCGGCCTCTCCTACGTCTTCATCGCCCACGACCTGTCGGTGGTGCGGCACATCTGTGACCGGATCGCCGTCATGTACCTGGGCAAGATCGTCGAGACCGGCACCGACGAGGAGATCTACGAGCATCCCACCCACCCCTACACCCAGGCGCTGCTCTCGGCCGTCCCCGTGCCCGACCCGGCCCGGCGCGGCCGGGGCGAACGCATCATCCTGACCGGCGACGTGCCCTCGCCCGCCGATCCGCCCTCCGGCTGCCGCTTCCGCACCCGCTGCTGGAAGGCCCAGCCGATCTGCGCCGAGATCGAGCCCCCGCTGGCCGTGCCACGGCATCTGAAGGACGCCCCGGACCCCGTACGCCACGACTCGGCCTGTCACTTCGCGGAGGAGAAGCAGCAGGTGACGAGCGGATAGGCAGACCACCGAGGCCGACGACGTCGGCCGCTGAGGCGGTGCCCCGCGCCGCCGAAGCGGCGCCGTCGGCGCCCGCCTTCGCGGCCAAGCACCGCGCAGCGGACATGTACCGGGGCGATGCGGACGCACTGGCCGCATCGCCCCGGTCTACGGCACCCGCACGGCCGTACCGCCTCAGTCTGGGGCGTTCGCATATCGGTGTGGCGTCCGGGGTGTTGCTTGCTTGTTAACACCGTGGGTTACGACTTGTCACCATATGTCAGATACAACGAACGCCCGTCAAGCACGTTTCGGCGTCAATACGCATAACATTGGCTTCCCAATTTGCCTTCATAGGCTTATACCAATGCTATGGCTTGACGAGAAAGTGTGTGCCTTGCCACAGTCGCGAGCTACACGATCTACACGCGCAACAAGTCCATGCAGCTCGTCCATTCCGTCGGGGGGCCGATAGATGTCCAGCCCAACCCAGGTCGCCAAGGCCGCCGAGCCTGCCGAGGGTTCCGCGACCGAGGAGGCGCCCGAACTGGTCGGCCGCTCGCCCGGGCAGCTGATGTGGCGTCGCTTCCGCCGCGACCGAGTCGGGGTTATATCCGCCTGCGTCGTGCTGTTTTTCTTCGTGATCGGTCTGCTTGCCCCGGTCATATCCTCTCTGTACGGAAAAGATCCGTACACCGGGTACGGCCTGCGGGACACCTCCCTGCTCAACGAGTTCGGCTACCCCATCAAGCCCAACGGCGGCATCGACGGCGAGTACTGGTTCGGCCTTGAGCCCCAGACCGGCAAGGACGTCTTCACCCTCCTGCTCTACAGCATCCGCAACTCGCTGCTCATCGCCACCGCCGTGGCCGTGATCGCCACCCTCATCGCGATCCTGCTGGGCATCACCGCCGGGTACCTCGGCGGCAAGGCGGACTACGTCATCAGCCGCTTCACCGACCTCCTGATGGCCTTCCCCCAGCAGCTCTTCTTCGTGGCGTTCCTGCCGATCGTCACCACGTTCTTCGTGTCGGGCCGCCGGGAGGAGACGCCCAAGTGGGTCGAGATCATCTCCGTCATCCTCGTGCTGTCGGTGCTGGGCTGGATGACCCTCGGCCGCATCCTGCGCGGCGTCACCCTCTCCCTGCGCGAGCGCGAGTTCGTCGAGGCGGCGAAGGTGAGCGGTGCCAGCCCGTGGCGCATCATCCGCAAGGAGCTGCTGCCCAACACCGTGTCGCCGATGCTGGTGCAGGCGACCTACATGCTGCCGAACTTCGTGACCAGCATCGCGGGCCTGTCCTTCCTCGGCGTCGGCATCACCGAGCCGACGCCCGACTGGGGCCGGATGTTCGCCACGGCCTCCGAGGTCTATCGCGAGGACATCACCTACATGTTCTTCCCCGGACTGGCGATGGTGGTCTTCATCGTCGCCTTCAACCTCCTGGGGGACTCGATCCGGGACGCCTTCGACCCGAAGACGGCGCGATGACCCCGTGCCGACCCACACCACCGACGTACTGGCTTGACAGACAACGAACGGGCAGGAGCTAAGAGACGATGAGCGAGACAGGACAGGCCAACGGGCACACCCTCAGACTGCCGCCTCACCTGACGAGGAGAGCCACGCTCGCCATGGGCGGCGGCCTCGTGCTCGCCGCGTGCAGCAGCGGCGGCGGTGGCGGCGGGAACACGGGCAACACCGAGGGCCCCAAGGAGCTGGAGGGCGTCCTCTTCGGCACCGAGGAGCAGTCGCGGGGCCCCGCCCCCGAGGTCGAGGGCGCCACGACCGGCGGCACCATCCATGTGCTGACCGAGGCCGGCCCCGAGCACCTGGACCCCGCCCAGATCTACGTCTCCCACGAGATGATGCACGCCAAGCTGCTCCACCGCGGCCTGACGGGGATCCAGCTCGACGCCCAGGGCAACTACACCGTCGTCGGCGACCTGGCCACCGACTCCGGCAAGACCTCCGACGACGGCAGGACCTGGAAGTTCACCCTCAAGGACGACATCCACTGGGAGAACGGCAGCCCCATCACCTCCGCCGACGTGCGGCACTCGGTGGAGCGGCTGTTCGCGGACTTCATCGCGCAGGGCCCCAAGTACCTCCAGGGCTGGCTGGCCGACGACCCGGCGGGCTACCGCGACCTGCTGCCCGGCGGCCCCTACGAGGGCGACCACCTGCCGGACGACGTCCTGGAGACCCCGGACGAGAAGACCGTCATCTTCCACTTCAAGAAGCCGCAGCTCGACCTGCCCTACTGCCTGGCGATGGCCGGCTACGCCATCGTCTCCATGGAGGGCGACACCAAGCAGGAGTACGACCGGGCGCCGGTGGCGTCCGGCCCCTACCGCATCGACAACTACTCGCCCGGCCGGGCCATGACCCTGGTGCGCAACGAGCACTGGATGGCCGAGACGGACCCCATACGCCACGCCTTCCCGGACCGCTGGGAGCTGTCCTACGGCCACACGCCCGAGGACTCCACCTCCCGCCTCATGGCCGACCGCGGCGACGACCAGTACGCCATCAGCTTCAGCAACGGCCTGGACGGCGGCAACGGCCCCACGGTGATGGAGGACCCGCAGTACGCCGACCGGCTGCTGGACGGCTACCAGCCGTACGTGTGGCAGCTCGCCATCAACCAGGACCGGGTCAAGGACAAGAAGGTCCGCGAGGCGATCCTCCACGCGCTGCCGCTCAACGGCGTTCTCAACGCCTACGGCGGTGCCCTCGGCGGCGAGTACGCCGGCGGCCTCATCAGCCCGCTCCTGCCCGGCTACCAGGCGGACTACGACCCGTACGGCAAGCTCGCCAAGCCCGAGGGGGACCTGGACAAGGCCCGGGCGCTCCTGGAGGAGGCCGACGCCGTCGGCACCACGCTGAACCTCTACCACGCCAACAGCGCCGAGGACCAGCAGTGGGGGCCCGCCGTCGAGGCCGCGCTGACGGACGCCGGCTTCGAGGTCAACAGGACCCAGGGCCCGCAGGAGACGTACTACGACGAGATCGGCACGGTCGACAACGGCCTGGACATCTACCGCGCCTCCTGGGGCCACGACTGGCTGTCCTCCTCCACCGTCATCCCGCCGCTCTTCGACAGCCGCCAGATCGAGGACGGCGCCGCCACCTACGCCCACCTCCGCGACGAGCACGTCGACTCCGAGATCGACCGGATCTCCCAGATCCCGGACCCGGAGGAGCAGGCCAGCGAGTGGTGGAAGCTCAACACCCACATCCTGGAGGAGATCCTCCCGGTGGTCCCCGGGTTCTTCTACCGGATGATCATGCTCCACGGCTCGAAGGTCGGAGGCGCGGTCTTCAACGACGACATCGGCAGCGTCGACCCCAACAAGGTCTTCGTCGCCGACGCGTGACCGATCCGTCCCCGGGGCGCCCGCTCACCGACCGCCCACGTGAGCGGGCCCTCCGCCACCCCGCCCGGACCCGGCCGGCTCCGGCCACCTCACAAGGCTTCTAAGGCTGCAACCGATGCTCCGATTCATCGTCAGGCGAACGCTGGGCGCCATCGTCATCCTGCTGTTCATCAGCGCGATCACGTTCTTCCTCTTCTGGGCGGTCCCGCGCAATCCGGCGGTCCTCGCCTGCGGCAAGGGGAACTGCTCCCTCGAGGAACTCGCCGTCGTCGAGCGCAACCTCGGCATCGACGACCCCCTGCCCCAGCAGTACTGGGAATACATGGTCGGCATCTTCCTGGGCCGCGAGTTCCCCGCGGGCGACTGCCCCGCGCCCTGCCTCGGCTTCTCCTTCCGCAACAACGCCCCCGTGTGGGAGACCATCATCGACCGGCTGCCGGTCACCGTCTCGCTCGCCATCGGCGGCGCCGTCGTCTTCCTCACCCTCGGCCTCGCCTTCGGCATGCTGGCGGCCTGGCGCCGCGGCGGCCTGTTGGACAAGGGCATGAGCTCCACCTCCCTGGTGCTCAGCTCCATCCAGATCTACTTCCTCGGCCCGCTGGCCCTCGCCGTCCTGGTCCACAACACGGGATGGCTCAGTCAGCCGGAATACATCCCCTTCACCGACAGTCCCGGCGAATGGTTCATGGGGATGCTGCTGCCATGGCTGGTGCTGGCGACGATCTTCACCGCCAACTACACCCGCATGTCGCGCGCCACCCTCATCGAGCAGCTCCAGGAGGACCATGTCCGCATGGCCAGAGCCAAGGGCATGTCCCGCTCCACGGTGTTCTTCCGGTACGCCTGGCGCGGCTCGCTGATCCCGATCGTCACCATCCTCGGCGTCGACATGGGCTCGCTCTTCGGCGGCGCGATGATCACGGAGTACACCTTCACGCTGCACGGCCTGGGCAGGCTCGCGGTGGAGTCCGTGCAGGAGTCCGACCTGCCCATGCTCATGGGCGTGATGCTCTTCTCCGCGTTCATGATCGTCGTCTTCAACATCATCATCGACGCCTGCTACGCGCTGATCGACCCGCGCGTGCGGCTGTCCTGACCGCCGAGGGAGTGGGAGACGTGAACCTCGCCAAGACCCCCGAAACGGCGGACGCCGACGGCGCAGGCCGCGACGCCGACGCCGCCCCGTTCCTGTCCGTGCGGGACCTGCGCGTCCACTTCCGCACGGACGACGGCATCGTCAAGGCCGTCGACGGCCTGTCCTTCGACGTGCTGCGCGGCAGGACCCTCGGCATCGTCGGCGAGTCCGGCTCGGGCAAGTCCGTCGCCAACCAGGCGATCATGGGCCTGCACAACCCGAAGAACACCGCGATCTCCGGCGAGATCACGCTGGACGGCGAGGAGCTGACCACCGCCACCGAACGCCACCTCGAACGGCTGCGCGGCAACAAGGTCGCCATGGTCTTCCAGGACCCGCTCACCGCCCTGTCGCCCTACTACACGATCGGCCGCCAGATCGGCGAGCCGTTCCGCAAGCACAAGGGCGCCTCCAAGCGCGAGGCCCGCGAGCGGGCCATCGAGATGCTCGCCAAGGTCGGCATCCCCAACCCCAAGCGGCGGGTGGACGACTTCCCCCACCAGTTCTCCGGCGGCATGCGCCAGCGCGCCGTGATCGCCATGTCGCTGATCTGCGACCCCGACCTGCTCATCGCCGACGAGCCGACCACCGCGCTCGACGTCACCGTGCAGGCCCAGATCCTCGACCTGCTCAGGGAGCTCCAGCAGGAGTTCGGCTCCGCGATCATCCTCATCACCCACGACCTCGGCGTGGTCTCGCAGGTCTCCGACGACGTCCTGGTGATGTACGCCGGCCGCGCCGTGGAGCGCGGCTCCGTCCGCGACGTGCTGCGCAGCCCCCAGCACCCCTACACCTGGGGCCTGCTGACCTCCATGCCGCGCCTCGCCGGCGACGTCAACAAGGAGCTGGTGCCCATCACCGGCTCGCCGCCCAGCCTGCTCACCCCGCCGCCCGGCTGCCCCTTCGAGCCGCGCTGCTCCTTCCGCACCGAGGTGGCCGGGGCGAGCTGCGCGGCGGACCGGCCCGCGCTGCCGGCCGGCCGCGGCGCCGCATGCCACCTCACCGCCGAACAGAAGCGGACGTTCTTCACCGAGCGCGTCATGCCCCGCCTCGGCTAGCTCTCCCAAGGTTTGGACAAACGATGACCAGCGTCAGCATGAGCAAGGGCAAGGGCACCGGCGGCGCCGACCGCGAGGCCCTGATCACCGCCGAGGGGCTCACCAAGTACTTCCCGGTCAAGGGCGGGTTCCCGATCCGGCGGACCGTCGGCTGGGTCAAGGCCGTCGACGGCATCGACCTCACCGTGCACGCCGGGGAGAGCGTCGGCCTGGTCGGCGAGTCCGGCTGCGGCAAGTCCACCACCGGGCGGCTGCTGACCCGGCTGCTGGAGCCCACCGCGGGCACCATCCGCTACGGCGACCGGGACATCACCCGCGCCAGCCGGCGGGAGATGGCGCCCGTCCGCTCCGAGATCCAGATGATCTTCCAGGACCCGTACTCCTCGCTGAACCCGCGCCAGACGGTGGGCACGATCATCCGCGGGCCGATGGAGATCAACAACATCAACCCGCCCGGCGGGCACGAGAAGCGGGTGCGGGAGCTGCTGGAGATCGTCGGCCTCAACCCCGAGCACTACAACCGCTTCCCGCACGAGTTCTCCGGCGGCCAGCGGCAGCGCATCGGTGTCGCCCGGGCGCTGGCCCTCGAACCGAAGCTGATCATCGCCGACGAGCCGGTCTCCGCACTGGACGTCTCCATCCAGGCGCAGGTGGTGAACCTGCTGCGCCGCGTCCAGCGCGAGCTGGGCATCGCGTTCCTCTTCATCGCCCACGACCTGGCGGTGGTGCGCCACTTCTCCGAGCGCGTCGCCGTCATGTACCTGGGCAAGATCGTCGAGATCGGCGACCGCGAGTCGATCTACGAACGCCCCCGCCACCCGTACACGCACGCGCTGCTGTCCGCCGTGCCCGAGGGCGTGCTGGACGAGGTGATCGACGAGGCCATGGACGAGGCGCTGTCGGAGGCCGAGGACGGCGCGATTCCCCCGGAGGCGGACGACGCGGCGCATGCCGCGGCCGAGGCCGGGGAGGGGGCCGGCGCCGCCCGCCAGGGGCGGCAACGCATCCGCCTGACCGGCGACGTGCCCTCGCCCACCAACCCGCCCTCCGGCTGCCGCTTCCGCACCCGCTGCTGGAAGGCGCAGAAGAAGTGCGCCACCCACGAGCCCCCGCTCGTCCGCATCGAGGGAAACGCCGAGGGACACCTGACCGCCTGCCACTTCCCCGAGGAGGGCACCACTCGCTCCCGCGGCGAGGACATCGTGGTCAAGGCCGTCTGAGGGCCCACCCACCCGAACGCGACGGGGGCGTGCGCCCCTCATCTGCACCCATGCACCGAGCCATGATGACTCACGGATAGTTATGATCCGTCGCGCGCGGTGGTAGAAGCGTTGCGAAGCAGCGTTGCCAAGCCCCGCTCATCGATCCGGGCATGACGTCATGGAGGTGCTTCCACGGTGGTCTCCGTCTCCGCGGTGCTGGTGCTTGCCGTCATCGTCGTACTGCTGGTGAGGAAGGCCGGCCTGAAGGTGCTGCACGCCTCGCTGTGCGTCCTTCTCGGCTTCTACCTCGCCAGTTCGAGCATGGCGCCGAGCATCAGCGACTTCGGCGACACCATGGCCGATGTGATCGACGAGATCAGCGAGACGGCGTCGTAGGCCGCCGGAGGCCGTCTCAGGCCGTCGTGCGGGCGCCTTCTAAGCTGGGCGTCATGAATCCTGGCCAGGGGTGTGTGCTGCTGGTGCACGCGCATCCCGACGACGAGTCGATCAACAACGGGGTCACCATGGCCGCCTGCGCCGAGGCGGGCGACCGGGTCACGCTCGTCACCTGCACGCTCGGCGAGGAGGGCGAGGTCATCCCGCCGGAGCTGGCCCACCTCGCCGCCGGCCGGGACGACGCCCTCGGGCCCCACCGCGCGGGCGAGCTGGCCGCCGCCCTGCGCGCGCTCGGCGTCACCGACCACCGCTTCCTCGGCGGCCGGGGCCGCTGGCGCGACTCCGGCATGATGGGCCTGCCCTCCAACGACGGGGCGGAGGCGTTCTGGCGGGCCGAGGTGGACGAGGCCGCCGCCGCGCTCGCCGAGATCATCGACGAGGTCCGCCCGCAGGTCCTCATCACCTACCGCCCCGACGGCGGCTACGGCCACCCCGACCACATCCAGGCCCACCGGGTCGCGCTGCGCGGCGCCGAACTCGCCGCCTCCCGGGGCGGCCACCGCGTCTCCCGCACCCTGTTCACCTGCGTGCCTGCCCCGGTGGCGGAGGAGCGGCTCGCGCGGCTGCGCGCGGCGGGCGGGGGGCGTTTCCCCGGGGTCGCCGCGCTCGGCGACGTGCCCGGCGTCGTCCCCGAGGAGCGGGTGGCGCTGGCCGTGGCGGGCACCGCCGCCCAGGCCGCCGCCAAGGCGGCGGCGATGGCCGCCCACGCCACCCAGATCGAGGTGGACGCGGGCGGCGAGGTCTTCGCCCTCTCCAACGGCCTGGCACAGCCGCTGTGGGCCACCGAGTACTACGAGCTGGCGGCCGGCGACCCCGTCCCCGCCGGCGCCGGCGACATCTTCGCGGGGCTGGAGGTCCCATGCTGACCACGGGCGTGAACCTCGGCAGGGCGCTGGCGTACGCCGGGCTCGCCGCGCTCGGCATGCTGGCGGGGGTCGCCGGGGCGCTGGTGCAGGCCGGCTGGTTCCCGCTCGGCCTGCTGCTGGCGTTGGGCGGCGCGGCCGGGGCCTTCTGGGGCGGCGCCCTGCTGACCGGCTCCCGCGCCGGGGCGGTGGCGCCCGGCGGCGGCTGGGTGCTGGCGGTGATGCTGCTGACGGCCACCCGCCCGCAGGGCGACTTCGTCTTCGCCTCGGGCGCGGGCAGTTACATCTTCCTCCTCGGCGGCATGGCCATCGCCTTCGCGTGCGCCGCGCTCGCCCCGGCCCGGCCGCTGTTCGCCGTCGTCCAGGACACGCGTTCGCGGGGCTAGGGCCTGTCGGGGCGCTCGTGCCGGACCGGCCCGCGGCGTCGGACGCGGCCGATCGCACGGCGGAGGGTCGCTCTCCTACGCATATGCTTGGGCGATCCCGGCAACGCGGCGAGCGGCCGTAGCGCGAAGCGGTGGGGGTGCATCCCGCGCAGCGAAGCGGAGTGGGGGAGTCTCGGGCCCGGAAGATCCACCGGACAGGGCCCGGGCTCGTCGCCGGCCCTGTGCCGATCCTGTGGTGGCGGCGTGGCGCCTCGCTCACCCCAGTATCGTGGGGCTCGCCGACCGGACCGGCCGTGTCGCCGGACGGCCGGTGAAGCCAACCGGGAGATCCTGCCTTGAGTCGTGAAACAGACAACCCCTCCCCGCGTCCCCGGGGGTGGGGGGACCCCCAGCGCAGTGAAGGGGAGGACGCGGACCGCCCCGGCGCTCCGCGGCCGGAGGAGGAACAGACCGAGACCACGCTGACGACCCGGGCGCGGATCAACATCCCCGGGTCGCGGCCCATTCCGCCCATCGTGGTCCGGGAGACCGTCGACGAGACCGCCGCCCACGGCACGCCGTCGGCCGCCGCCGCCCCGCCCCCGCCGCCCGGCGGGGGCGCGCCCGACGGCAAGAAGGCGAGCTCTTGGTTCGAGCCGCGCAAGCCCCCCCGGGGCCCGGGTGGCGGCGGCGCGGGCGCCGGCCCCGCCACCAGCCCCGGCATGTCGGCGTCCGCCGCGTCCGCCGCGTCCGCCGCGTCCGCCGCGTCCGCCGCGCCCGCCCCGGCGGCGCCGCCGGCGCCCGGCGGCCCCGCGACGGGTCCGATCCCCGGCGTGTCGGGCGGGCCCGCGCTCCCCAGGCTGCCCAGCCTCCAGCGCCGTGGCGCCCAGCGCGGCGAGACTCCGCCCTCCGGCAGCCCCGCGGCGAGCCCGCCGCCCCGCCCGGGCGACACCCCGGCCGGAGGCATCCCGGGGCTGGGCCGCTCGGCGCCGAACTGGTTCCAGCCCACCGACACGCCGCCGGACGGCACGGCGCAGGCGTTCCCCGTCGCGCCCGGTTCCGTCGCGCCGCCGGCGCCCACGCCGCAGCTCACCCCGGCGCCCGCGCCGACCCCGCCGCACGGCACCGGCGTCCCGCCCCGCCCCGTCGGGCCGACCACGGGCCCGGTGAGCGGCTCGATGCCGCTCGCCCCGCCGCCCGGCGACGAACTCGCCGCCACCACCATGGACCTGGGCGGCCCGTTCCCGCCCGCGCCCCCGCCCGTGCGCAACCGCGAGGGCGGGCTGACCGCCACCGGCTCGCTCCCGGCGTTCGGCGGCGGCGAGGGCGGACCGGCCGTGCCGCCGCCCGGGCCCGACCCGCGGCCGGAGGGCGGCGAGCGCGACGCGGAGCCCGAGGCCGCGCCAGCCGCCCGGCGCCGGGGGCGTTCGCGCCTGAAGCTGCTGGTCATCGCCCTCGCCGGGGTCGGCGTCGTCGCCTACGGCGCCGGGCTCCTGCTCACCTCCGACGACGTGCCCAAGGGCACCACCGTCCTCGGCATCGACATCGGCGGCACCACCTCCCAGGACGCCGTCAACCGCCTCGACGCCGCGCTGGACCGCGCCAACAGCGAGCCGCTGACGCTCCTCATCGGCGGGGAGGAGGCCGAGCTCTCGCCCGACGTCGCCGGGCTGGCCGTCGACACCAAGGCCACCGTCGACAGCGTCTCCGGGCAGGACTACAACCCGGTCACCGTCATCGGCTCCCTCTTCGGCGCCGAGCGCACCGAGGGCGCGGTCTTCGCCATCGACCGGGAGAAGCTCACCGTCGCCCTCCAGGAGATCGCCGACGAACACGCCGGCGACGGCGCGCCGGTCGAGGGCGGCGTCACCTTCGAGGACGGCCAGGCCATCGGCCACCCCGGCCAGCCGGGCAACGCCATCGACGTCCAGGCGGCGGCGGACGCCGTGGAGGCGGCGTTCCGCGATCGTGCCGCCACCGGCCGCGACCCGGCCATCGAACTGCCCGTCACCGCCCAGGACCCGCTGGTGGACGCGGCCGAGGTCGACCGGGCCATGGAGGATTTCGCCGAGCCCGCGATGTCCGGCTACATCTGGGTGCAGGCCGGGGACGCGCTCGACCCGCTGGCGTTCAGCCCGGAGACGCTCAGCGAGATCCTGACGATGCAGCCGGTCGACGGCAAGCTCCAGCCGGTGATGGACACCGAGGTGCTCGCCGAGAAGTACGGCGGCTACTTCGACGGCGTCGAGATCGACGCGGGCAGCGGGCGCGTGGCGCTGACGCCCGAGCACGTCGCCGCCGCCATGCTGCCCGTGCTGCGCGAGACCGCCGCCACCGACGAGCTGGAGGGCGGCCGCCTCGCCGTCGTCGAGGGCGCCGTCGGGCCCTAGCGCGCCTAGCGCCCTAGTCCCGCCCCGGCCCCCGGTAGAGGGTGAGGGCCGGGGCGTTGCCGGCCTCGACCTGGAGGTGTGCGGCGCTGGCGCCCTCGGCCAGCGCCGCGCGGGCCAGCTCGGCCATCACGGCGATCGCCAGGCCCCGGCGCCGGTGCGCGGGCGCCACGTGGATCGCGGCGAAACCGGCCCAGCGGCCGTCCACCACGCAACGCCCCACCGCCGCCGTGCCGGCGCCGTCCCCGGCGCCGTCGGCGACCGTGGCGAACCACACCGAGGGCCCGCCCAGCAGTACCCGGCGCGCGGCGGCCGGGTCGCGCCGCGCGGCCGGGCTGCCGCGCAGCCAGTCCTCGCCCAGCTCCCGCCCGACCCTCACACGGGCGTCCGGCTCCCGGTCCGCCAGCGGCCCCAGGGCCGCCACCTGCACGACGGTGGGGTACGCCGCGCGCCAGCCGCGCCGCTCCAGCTCGGCGGCGAGCACCTCGTCCCCGCGGTCCCCGCGGTCCCCGCGGTCCCCGCGGTCCCCGCGGTCCCCGCGGTCCCCGCGGTCCCCGCGGTCCCCGCGGTCCCCGCCCCGCGCCCCCGTCGCCACCTGGAGCGACGGCGGCAGCCCGCGCCCGGCGTACCAGGCGGCGATCCGCTCCAGGTCGGGCTCGCCCTCGCCCGAGCGGTACGCCGAGTTGGCGCGGTGGGACCACCCGGCCGCCGCCCGCGCCGTCCAGCCGCCGATCGTCTCGGTCTCCGGCGCGGGCCAGCTCCGCGCGGCCACCCGCCGCAGCTCGTCGAGGCCGGCCGCCGGCGTTCCCCGGCGGCGCGCGGGCGCGTCGGGCACCACCTTGGCGGCCACCATCTCCGACTCGTGCAGGCGCGCGACCCGGCCGTCCCGGCGTGTGACGCTGAGCACACCACCCTCCCAGGCGCTGAGCACCCCGACGGTGTCGGTGAAGCGCGCAGGGTGGTGCTCCGGTCGGGCTCGCATCCGCACCGAGACGCGTTGCCCCACGTCAGCGGGGGTAATGCGGACCTCAAGGCGACCGCGGGCAGCAAATTCCACCGTCTTCCAGCCCCTCATTAGGTTCCATTAGGCCCGACCGGCGATACTAGGGCTGAGATCGACGACCCCGCGCTCCCGCGCTTAATGAGGAGGACTGAGAGCGTGACCTACGTCATTGCGCAGCCTTGCGTTGACCTGAAGGACAAGGCGTGCATCGAGGAGTGCCCAGTCGATTGCATCTACGAGGGTCAGCGCGCCCTGTACATCCACCCCGACGAGTGCGTGGACTGCGGTGCCTGCGAGCCGGTCTGCCCCGTCGAGGCGATCTTCTACGAGGACGACACCCCGGAGGAGTGGAAGGACTACTACAAGGCGAACGTCGAGTTCTTCGACGAGCTCGGCTCGCCCGGCGGCGCCAGCAAGCTGGGCCTGATCGAGCGGGACCACCCGCTGATCGCGGCGCTGCCGCCGCAGGAGCACGACGAGTAGACCCGCGACGTGCCCGTTCCCCCTTCTTCCTCTCCGGCCTCCCGGCCCCCGCCGGTCTCCTCGCGGCTGCCCGTCTTCCCGTGGGACCGGCTTGAGCCGTACCGGGCCGACGCCGCCGCCCACCCCGGCGGCATCGTCGACCTGTCGGTCGGCACGCCCGTCGACCCCGTTCCCGGGGTCGTCAGGCGGGCGCTGGCCGACGCCGCCGACAGCCCGGGGTATCCCACGGTGTGGGGCACCGAGGCGCTGCGGGAGGCGATCCTGGGCTGGTGCGCACGGCGCACGGGCACCGGGGAGCTGGGCCTCGGGCACCAGCACGTGCTGCCGGTGATCGGCTCCAAGGAGCTGGTCGCCTCGCTCCCGGCCCAGCTCGGCGCGGGCCCGGGCGAGAAGGTGGCGTTCCCCGAGCTGGCGTACCCGACGTACGAGGTGGGGGCGCGGCTGGCGGGCGCCGAGCCCGTGCCGTACCGGGCGGGCGAGCTGCCCGAGACGGCCCCCGACCCGCGGGGCCTGAGGCTGCTGTGGCTCAACTCCCCGGCGAACCCCTCCGGCCAGGTGCTCCCCGCCTCCCGGCTGCGCCGCGTCGTGGCGTGGGCGCGGGAGCACGGGGTGCTGCTCGTCAGCGACGAGTGCTACCTGGAGTCCGGCTGGGAGGCGGACCCGGTGTCGGTGCTGCACCCGGAGGTGTGCGGCGGCAGCGTCGAGGGGCTCGTCGCCGTGCACTCGCTCTCCAAGCGCTCCAACCTGGCGGGCTACCGCGCGGCGTTCCTCGTCGGCGACCCGGCGGTGCTGGGGGAGCTGCGGCAGGTCCGCAAGCACGCCGGGATGATGGTGCCCGCGCCGGTGCAGGCGGCGATGGTGGCGGCGCTCGGCGACACGGCGCACGTGGCCGCGCAGCGGGAGCGGTACGCCGCCCGGCGCGCGGCGTTGCGCGGGGCGCTGACCGGGCGCGGCTTCCGGATCGAGCACAGCGAGGCCTCGCTGTACCTGTGGGCGACGCGGGACGAGCCGTGCTGGGAGACCGTGAGCGACCTCAGCAAGCACGGGATCCTGGTGGCGCCCGGCGACTTCTACGGGACGGCGGGCGAGCGGTTCGTGCGGGTGGCGCTGACGGCCACGGACGAGCGGGTGGCGGAGGCGGTCAGCCGCCTGGCCTGACCCGCGGCGGGCGTGACCGGCCCCGGACCCTGGTGGCCGGGTCCGGGGGCTGGTCGGGGATATCGGGGGATGCCGGGGGACGCCGGGGCGGACGCGGTCCCTCAGAGCGCGCTGAGGTCCGGGTCGTCGAGGGACGGCAGCGTCCGCTTCAGCCCCTCGGGGTTCACAAAGTCCCGCTGCACGTCCCCCAGGAGGCTGGCGCTGGTGTGCGCGGTCTTCTGCGCCACCTCGTTGACGGCCGGCATGAGGACGGGCATGGCGCTCTTGGCGGCCTCGTTCCCGACCTCTTCCAGCAGGGTGTTGGCGATCCGCACGGTGTCGCTCAACGCCTCGTCCGTGCCCTTCGAGTCGGCGGCGGCGGAGTCGGCCGCACCCCAGACGGGCGCGACGCCGGCGGCGAGCACGAACGCGGCCTTGGCCATGCGGCGGCGGAGGGGACGGCGGGGGAGACGCCTGGAGGCAGACATGATGCTCCTTCGCGGAGTATGGAGAGATGCTTAACGCCCACGTGCGGAATCGCGCGTGACGTGACGTGTGGACGTCGTGACTATCGGCTTGGGGCGGGCGGAGGTTTCGGCTGCACCGGGTAAAGGATTGTTAATGCGTCGCATTATCGAATGCGGCGAAATCAGCGACGAAAACGGTCAATCGCCACGCCCTCCGGGCGGTTGACGTAACGTCACATCAACTGCCTGCGCCGTGGTGCGCGCGCTTTGCGGCAAATCTCCCGTGCAAAGGCCCTGGCCGCTACTGGGGTTGGGCCGAGGCCTCGCCGGGCGGGAAGGTGCCGAGCCGGATCTCGGCCGTCGCCGCCGTCCCGCCCGCGAGGCCGTCCTCCTCGGTGGCCTCCCGCCAGCCCTCCTCCGACCGGTCGGCCTCCCAGACCCGCTCCCCGTAGTCGATCCGCTGGATGCCCAGCTCGGCGGCGTGCGCCACCGCCCAGTGCGCCAGCTCCCAGCCCTGCCCGGGCTCCCCCTCCGCGCCGGCCGGGCAGGTGAGGGTGGCTCCGTCGCCGCTCACCGGCACGCGGCCGCCGAACTGCCGCCGTATCCGCTCCCGCACCTCGGCCGGCCGCCCCTGAACCGGCTCGGAGCCCACGACGCAGTTGAGCGCCGCCGCCCGCCGCCCGGTCAGCGCGGCGGCCAGCACCTCGGCCTCCTGCTCGTGCTGGGCGTAGGCGTCCGGGTAGGCGCTGCGCTGCACGGCCTGCGCGGCCTCGGTCAGTGGCAGCGTCTCGTAGTCCGGCACCTCCACCAGGTGGTCGTAGAACTGCCCGGCCGCGTACACCGGGTCCAGGACCTCCTCCGCGCTGCCCCAGCCCTGCGAGGGCCGCTGCTGGAAGAGGCCGAGGGAGTCGCGGTCGCCGTAGTCGATGTTGAGCAGCCGCGACTCCTGCATGGCGGTGGCGATGGCTATGGTCACCGCGCGTTCCGAGAGGCCGCGCGCGGAGCCGACGGCCTCGATCGTCGCGGCGTTGGCCGCCTGCTGATGCTCCGTGGTGAACGCCACCTCGCCGGAGTGGCCGGACACGGCACAGTGCGGCTCCGGTGGATCGTCCGAGTCGTACCTCGTCACCACGTACGCGGCGGTCGCGGCCAGTAACAGCACGGTGAACGCGCCGCCCACCCCCCGGCCGCGGGACTGGGACGATTTCCGTTCGGGCACCCGACAAAGGTAGCGGGTCACGTGGCCGTTACCTGCCCCCCGGTACCGTAACGACATGCAGCCACCCGCATCACCGCCGGGGCTCGACCACCGGCTCGACCTCGGCCTGGACGCCGTCGCGCTCACCGCCCGGCTGGTGGACATCCCCTCGGTCAGCGGCACCGAGCGGCCGCTCGCCGACGCCCTCCAGACCGCGCTGCGGGCGCTGCCCTGGCTGCGGGTCGACCGGCACGGCAACAACGTCGTCGCCCGCACCGACCTCGGCCGCGCCGAGCGGGTGGTGCTCGCCGGCCACATCGACACCGTGCCCGTCGCCGGGAACCTCCCCTCCCGCCTCGACGAGGACGGCGTGCTGTGGGGCTGCGGCACCAGCGACATGAAGTCCGGCGTGGCGGTGCAGCTGCGCCTCGCCGCCACCGTGCCCCGCCCCAACCGCGACCTGACCTTCGTCTTCTACGACAACGAGGAGGTCGACGCCGCGCGCAACGGCCTCGGCCACCTCGCCGCCGCCCACCCCGACTGGCTCGCCGCGGACTTCGCGGTGCTCCTTGAGCCCTCGAACGGGGAGGTCGAGGGCGGCTGCCAGGGCACCCTGCGCCTGCTGCTGCGGCTGCCCGGCCAGCGCGCGCACTCGGCCCGCAGCTGGACCGGGTCCAACGCCATCCACGCCGCCGCCCCCGTGCTGGCCCGCCTCGCGGCGTACGTCCCGCGCCGCCCGGTGATCGACGGCCTGGAGTACCGCGAGGGCCTGAACGCGGTCCGCATCGAGGCCGGAGTCGCCGGGAACGTCATCCCCGACGCCTGCACCGTCGCCGTGAACTACCGCTTCGCCCCCGACCGGAGCCCCGAGGAGGCCATCGCCCACGTCCACGAGGTCTTCGAGGGCTGCGGCGTCGCCGAGTTCACCGTCGACGACCACGCGCCGGGCGCGCTGCCGGGCCTGAACCACCCCGCCGCCCGCGCCTTCACCGAGGCGGTGGGCGGGCAGCCGCGCCCGAAGTACGGCTGGACCGACGTCTCGCGCTTCTCCGCCCTCGGCGTGCCCGCGGTCAACTACGGTCCCGGCGACCCCAACCTGGCGCACAAGGCCGACGAGCGGGTGGAGGGCGAGCTGATCATCCGCTGCGAGGAGCGGCTGCGCGCCTGGCTCGCCTGAGCGCCTACCCTGAATCGGGTGCGTGGGAGGAGCAGGCCATGAAGGACAGCGACAGCGACAGCGACAGCGAGAGCACGGGCGGCGGCGAGGGCGTGGACCGGGTCCCGGACCCCGAGCCGGACGAGCTCGGCAAGCGTGGCGTACGCCCGGAGCCGGCCGAGCCCGGCCCGCGCGAGCAGTACCTCGGCCCGGTGGTGCGCCGCCGCGGACAGGTCGTGCCCGGCACCGCCGACCAGCGGCTGCTGGACACCCGCGGGCCCGCCGACTGGGTCCACGGCGACCCCTGGCGCGTGCTGCGCATCCAGTCGGAGTTCGTCGAGGGCTTCGGCGCGCTGGCCGAACTCGGCCCGGCCGTGAGCGTCTTCGGCTCCTCCCGGACGCCCGTGGGGTCCCCGGAGTACGAGATCGGCGTGCGCATCGGCAAGGGGCTGGCCGAGGCGGGCTTCGCCGTGATCACCGGCGGCGGCCCGGGCGCGATGGAGGCGGCCAACCGCGGCGCCAGCGAGTCCGGCGGCGTCTCCGTCGGCCTCGGCATCGAGCTGCCCTTCGAGCAGGGCCTGAACGACTATGTCGACATCGGCGTCAACTTCCGCTATTTCTTCGTCCGCAAGACGATGTTCGTGAAGTACGCCCAGGGCTTCCTCGTGCTGCCCGGCGGGCTCGGCACCCTGGACGAGCTCTTCGAGGCGCTGACCCTGGTCCAGACCGGCAAGGTCACCCGCTTCCCGATCGTGCTCTTCGGCACGGCGTACTGGCAGGGCCTGGCGGGCTGGCTGCGCGAGACCGTGGTCGCCCAGGGCAAGGCGTCCGCCGCGGACGAGGGCCTCTTCCAGGTCACCGACGACGTGGAAGAGGCCATCACGCTGGTCACCAAGCCGTAGCCGCAGCCACAGCCCTGCTACGCCAGGCCGCGGCGGGCCACCGCGGGCGGCCGGTGCCCGGCGATCGACGCGACCATGTCCAGCACCTGCCGCGTCTCCGCGACCTCGTGCACCCGGTAGACCCGCGCCCCCAGCCACGCCGAGACCGCCGTGGCCGCCAGCGTCCCGATGAGCCGCTCCTTCACGGGCAGGTCCAGCGTCTCGCCGACGAAGTCCTTGTTGGAGAGCGACACCAGCACCGGCCAGCCCGTCGCCGTCATCTCGTCCAGGCGCCGGGTCGCCTCCAGAGAGTGCCGCGTGGACTTCCCGAAGTCGTGCCCGGGATCGATGAGGACGCCGTCCCGCCGCACGCCCAGCCGCACGGCCCGCTCCGCCAGCCGCACCGTGTCCCGCAGGATGTCGGCCATCACGTCCTCGTACGCCACCCGGTGCGGCCGGGTGCGGGGCGCCGCGCCGCCGGTGTGGGTGCAGACCAGGCCGGCGCCGTGCCGGGCGGCGACCTCGGCCAGGCGCGGGTCGGCGCCGCCCCAGGCGTCGTTGAGCAGGTCGGCGCCGGCCTGGCAGACGGCCTCTCCGACCTCGTGGCGCCAGGTGTCGACGCTGATGACCACCTCGGGGAAACGCCGCCGCACCTCGGCGACGAAGCCGGCGGTGCGGCGTATCTCCTCGGCCACGCCGACCTCGGCGCCGGGGCCCGCCTTCACCCCGCCGATGTCGATGATCGCCGCGCCCTGGGCGATGGCGTCCTCGACGCGGGCGAAGGCGGCCTGGTCGCCGAAGGTCGCGCCCCGGTCGTAGAACGAGTCGGGCGTCCGGTTCACGATGGCCATGATCACCGGCTCGGTCGCCGGGAACTCGCGCGACCCGAGGCGCAGCGTCCCGCTCTGCTCTCCGCTCATCGGTCCGACGCTACCGGGACGCCGGCTGTCCGCGCTTGTCGGTGCCTCGTGCGACGATCGGCATAGCATCCGACAGGCATCGGACAGTTCTCTGAGGGGACAAGGGGAGGCGGCGTCGTGTTCTGGTTTCTGATGGCGGCGATGGTGGTGGTGATCGCCGCGGTCACGCTGGCCGTGCTGGGCAGCGGCGACGGCTCGGGCGGGCCGGTGTCCGGCGGCATGCCGGAAGCCGAGCCGGACCGGATCGACGACCCGCTGCCGAGGGACCGTCCGGTCGTCCCGGCCGACGTGGTGGCGGTGCGCCTGCCGGTGGCGCCCCGGGGCTATCGCATGGCGGAGGTCGACGACGTGCTGGACCGGCTCGCCGCCGAGCTCGCCGAGCGGGACGCGCGCATCGCGGAGCTGGAGAGCGCGCTGGCCGGTGCCCGGGCGGTCGCCCAGCGGCAGGACGAGGCGGCTGGCGAGTGAGCGTGATGTTCGCCGTGGTGAAGGCGCAATCGCCGGATTGAGTGGATTTGCGAGCGTGCGTTGCCGAAGGGATACCGCCCGATGTTGGTCATGGAACCGTGCCATGCGGGATAATGGCCTGAAGCAACGTGTTCGATGCCGGTGATCGCTTCGGTTGTCGGCTGCGGTGAGCTGGTTCAGGAAGGGGAACGAGCATGGCGGCCATGAAGCCGCGGACGGGCGATGGCCCGCTCGAGGTGACCAAGGAGGGGCGGGGGATCATCATGCGCGTTCCGCTCGAAGGCGGTGGGCGACTCGTGGTCGAGCTGAGCCCCGACGAGGCGGTTGCGCTCGACGAGGAGCTGAAGAAAGTGACGGCGAGCTGAGCCGCCCGTGTCACGAGTCGATCCCTCAGCCCGCTTCTTGACTCGCTTAGCCACGCTGACACGCGACCGGCCCAGGCCGCCCGCCGTCAGTCCTATCGGCGCTGCCCCGGACCACCTACCGGGGCAGCGCCGTTTTCCTGCCGCCCGGAGGGCCCATGCCCGGACCGGCTACGCCCGGGCGGCGCACAACAGGCCGTCGCCGACCGGCAGGAGCGCGGGCACCAGCTCCTTGCTCTCGCGCACCGCGCGGAGCAGCTCGCGCAGGCGCAGCACCTCGGCCGGCTGGATCCTGGAGTCGACCGTGCGTCCGTCGGCGAAGACGCCGGTGAAGCAGACCAGGCCGCCCGGACGAAGCAGACGCAACGATTCTCCAAGACATTCCAGGCATTCCAGTCGGCTGCCGTCGCAGAAGACCAGGTCGTAGCCGCCGTCGGTGAGCCGGGGCAGCACGTCGAGCGCGTGGCCGACGATGAGCCGCGCCCTGTTGGCCGGGAAGCCCGCCATCCGGAACGCCTGCCGGGCGAACTGCTGCCGCTCCGGCTCGATCTCCACCGTGGTCAGCACGCCCTCCGGGCGCATGCCGTGCAGCAGGTAGATGCCGGACACCCCGGTGCCCGTGCCGATCTCGACCACCGCCCGGGCCGTGCTCGCCGCGGCCAGCAGCCGCAGGGCGTCGCCGGTGCCGGGCGAGACCGGGCGCAGCCCGGCCTCCTGAGCCCGGTCGCGGGCCCAGCGCAGCGCCGTCCCCTCCGCGGTGTCGGCGTCCGGTGCGCCGTACGCCTCGGCGAACGCCCAGCTCGTCAGCCGGTTGCCGGTAATGGCCGTCTCCTGTCCCCGTCTGTCACGCGCATCGACTGTATCGACTCTCCCCGGGAACAGGTCGGCTGGACCGGACGTTGGACGAAGAGGCACCGGGGCGGAAAGCCGGTCAAAAATGCTTATCCGGAGCTAACGGGTGAGGTGGTTATGGTAGGGACTCCACTGGACACCACCAGAGCCAACAGGGGAGGTGCGGCCGTGGCCACGGGCCGGGGGGTGCTCAAACGCCTCCTCGGGTCCTCTGGCAGGCCGACGGACGTGACTGAGAACGCTGACGCCGACCGGGCCCAGGAACCCACCGGGCCCGCCGAGACCGCCGAGACCGGCACGGCCACGGCCGAGCTGGCCACCTTTGGCGCCGGCGCGGACGGTGAGACCTGGGCTCCCCCGAGCTGGGAGGAGATCGTCAGCACCCACAGCGCGCGCGTCTACCGCCTCGCCTTCCGCCTGACCGGCAACCAGCACGACGCCGAGGACCTGACCCAGGAGGTCTTCGTCCGCGTCTTCCGCTCGCTGTCGACCTACACCCCGGGCACCTTCGAGGGGTGGCTGCACCGCATCACCACGAACCTCTTCCTGGACTCGGTGCGCCGCAAGCAGCGCATCCGCTTCGACGCCCTCGGCGATGACGCCGCCGAGCGGCTGCCCAGCCGCGAGCCCACGCCCCAGCAGCACTTCAACGACACGCACTTCGACGCCGACGTGCAGCAGGCGCTCGACACCCTCGCGCCCGACTTCCGGGCGGCGGTGGTGCTCTGTGACATCGAGGGTCTGAGCTACGAGGAGATCGCCACCACCCTCGGCGTGAAGCTCGGCACCGTCCGCAGCCGCATCCACCGTGGCCGCTCCCACCTGCGCAAGGCCCTGCAGCACCGCTCGCCGCGCGGGCGGGAGCAGGAGACCGTGCTCGCCGCCGTGCCCGCCGTGCCCGCCGCGCCCGCGTCCTCGGCGGAGGAAGGCGGGGCCGGGTGACGAGCGCCGCCGAAGCAGGACCGGCCGACCAGCATCTCGGAGAGAGCCTGGCCGCGCTGATCGACGGGGAGCTGTCGCACGACAGCCGGGACCGGGTGCTCGCGCACCTGGCCACCTGCCCCAGTTGCAAGGACGAGGCCGACGCCCAGCGCCGGCTGAAGAGCGTCTTCGCCACCAGCCCGCTGCCCGCCCCGCCGGCGGGCCTGCTGGCGCGGCTGCAGGGGCTTCCGGCCACCAACGGCGAGCCCGACCCGCCCGGCTCCTCGCGCCGCGACGAGCCGCGCGATCGGGAGGAGCCGCCGGGCCCTAAGCCGGGGTCGCTGCCCGGCGGCCGCCGGGGCGCCTCGTGGCTCGGCCCTCCGATCATCGGCGGGGTGCGCGGCTTCCGTATACACGAGCCGGGGGCCGCGGGACGCACGCATCGCGGCCACCGGCTTGCCTTTGCCGCCGCGGGCGCGGTTTCGCTGGCGGCGTTCGCCATCGGTGGCGCCATGACCAGCCCCGGCGCCACCGGAGCCGGTGCCGCGTCGGGCGGCAGCACGGTCGCGGCGGGAGGCGGCGCCTCGCCGGCGAGCGTGGTGCGGGCCACGAGCAACCGGCCGGAGGAGGACACCGCGCGGCGGTCAGCCGTCGGCTCGGTCGCGGCCTCGGACACGAGCGCGTGGCCGCCGGGAGCGAGCGACCCCGCCGGCCTGGCGGAGCAGCTTTTCCCGGCGTTGGGGCCCATACTGGCAGCGGGCCCGGACGAGGGATCGACCACGTCGGTTCCGGCACCCATGCTCATCAGCCTCGCCCCCGTCGGCGGGCTCGGCATCGTCGGAGCCACGGACGCCCCATGAGGCGCTTCCGTGACCCGGTGGGCGGCCACCTGGTTGAATCCCTTACCGGAGCACTGAGAACCAGCCGGTAGCGGGGTAGCGGACACGATGGGGACGGGAATGGACAACGGGAAGAGCGTTTCCTGGGGGTCTCCCCGGCAGAGCCAGCAGGACGAGGACACCGAGCGTCGCCACGCGGAGGAGGCGTACGGCACGCCGCCCTATGGCCAGCCGGGTCCCTGGGCCCCCGCGCCCCCCGTGCAGCGGCCGGAGCCGACCCCGCCCGCGGGCACGAGGACGTCCCCGCCCGCCGCCCCCGCCGGCACGCCCGCGGGCCAGACGCCCGCGGCGGGCACGCCCACCGGGCAGGCCCCGGCGGGCGCCGCGCCCGGCACCGCGCCCGCGCCCCGTCCCACGCCGATGGGAACGCCGCCCACCGGCACGCCGATGCCGCCCGCCCGTGCCACCGCGCCGCCGCAGGCGCACGCCGCGCCCGCCGCGCACGCGCCCGCCCCTGCCGCCGCCTCCCTGCCCGGCGAGCCGCTGCGGCGTTACGACCCGTGGGGCGGCACCGCGGGCGGCGGCGTTCCCCTGCCCGGCGTGCCCGGGGCCGCCCCCGCCGGGGTGCCGCCGGCCGGCGCGTCCGAACGGCCGCGTCCCCTGGCGCTCGTGGCCGGGGCGGCGCTGATCGCGCTCCTCGCGGGCCTCGTCGGCGGCGCCATCGGCGTTCAGATGGAGCGCGACGGCACCTTCAACGACGACGAGGTGCAGCTGCCGCAGTCCTCGCCCGATGACGGGCCCGCGCCCGAGGGCAGCATCGCCGGGATCGCCGAGGACGTCCTCCCCGGCGTCGTCACCCTGCACGTCTCGGGCGCCGAGGCCGCGGGCACCGGCACCGGCTTCGTGCTGGACGACGAGGGCCACATCCTCACCAACGCCCACGTGGTGGAGCCCGCCGGGGACGGCGGCGTGATAGAGGTCACCTTCAGCAGCGGCGACACGGCGCAGGCCGAGGTCATCGGCTCGGACGCCGGGTACGACCTGGCCGTGGTCGAGGTCAGCGGCGTCTCCGGCCTCAGCCCGCTGGAGCTGGGCGACTCCGACTCCGTGCGCGTGGGCGACCCGGTGATCGCCTTCGGCGCCCCCTTCGACCTGGCGGGCACCGTCACCTCCGGCATCATCAGCGCCACCGAGCGCCCCATCACGGCGGGCGGCTCCGAGCCGGACGGCTCCGACATCAGCTATGTCAACGCCCTCCAGACCGACGCCCCGATCAACCCCGGCAACTCCGGGGGCCCCCTGGTCGACATCAGCGGCCGGGTGATCGGCATCAACAGCGCGATCCGCACCGCCGACTCCGGCGGCTTCGACTCCGGCAGCTCCGGCAGCGTCGGCCTCGGCTTCGCCATCCCCATCAACCAGGGCAGGGACGTCGCCGAGCAGCTCATCAACGTCGGATACGCCACCCACCCCGTCATCGGCGTGATGCTCGACACCGGCTACGCGGGCGAGGGCGCCATGGTCGGCAGCACCACTCCCGGCGAGGAGGCGGTGACGCCCGGCGGCCCGGCGGACCAGGCGGGCGTGCAGGAGGGCGACCTGATCACCGCCGTCGACGGGGAGCCGGTGCGGACCGGGGACGAGCTCATCGTGAAGATCCGCAGCCACCAGCCGGGCGACCGGCTGGCGCTCACCATCGAGCGCGGCGGCGAGGAGATGCAGATCGACGTGGTCCTCGGCGAGGAGACGGGAAGCTGACGGTGGGGTGGTCGGCCGTTCACCCGCCTGTCCCGGCCCCGTCGGGGCCCGTCCGGATGCGCGGACTCCCATCGCGCGCCCCGGGCAGGTACCGTTGCCCTCACCGAATGCGTAGGAACTGTCGGGATGAGGGAGCTGTCAGGTGTTCTTCGATATAGGGTCCCTGGAGTTCTTGTTCCTCATCGTTCTCGCCATCCTGGTCTTCGGGCCCGAGAAGCTGCCGAAAATGATCCACGACGCGGCGCGGTTCCTCCGCAAGATCCGGGAATTCTCCGACAGCGCCAAGCGGGATATCCGGGACGAACTGGGCCCGGAGTTCAAGGACTTCGAGTTCGAGGACCTGAATCCGCGGCGCTTCGCGAAGAAGCACCTGCTCGACAACGAGGACCTGGGGCTGAAGGAGCTCGGCGACAGCCTCGACATGCGCAATGAGCTGACCGAGGTCGCCGACGCCGTCAACGGCCGCCCCTCGCGTCCCGCCAACGGGCGCCTGGGCAAGGGCATGAACAAGGGGCTCGGCAAGGGCGGCACGGCCGCCGGCGGCACCGCCGCGAGCGGCACCCCGGCCGAGGCCACGGGCTCCAATGGCGCCTCGACCGGCTCCACCGCCGGCAGTGGTGGCCCGGTGCGGCTGAGCAAGGACGGCGACGCCCCCTCCGCCTCCGCCGCGCCCAGCGAGGACGCGCCGCCCTTCGATGCCGACGCCACCTGATTCGATCCCTGCTCCGTCCGACCGCCGGGGGCGCGTGAACGGCGGCCCGTCCCGCCGTTCGCACCTGTTCGAGGGCATATGACCCCACCCGGTCTTCGGTCATGCCCGACACCCCGGACCCGGATGGCTATCCTCCCTATGTCCGGGGTCTGCCCAGGACGAGGGCTATGAGGAGGCGTCGCACAAACATGGAGACGACGAGTCGGGCCGAGCCGCAGGACACGACGGACAGCCCCACACCCCAGGGGGTGCCCGGGGCGCGCCGCGCCGTGGACGGCTATCTGATGGCCAGCTTTCCCTGGTATGGACTTGATGAGGCGTTCACCGGCCCCCGCTGGCTGATGCAGGTCGGCACCGCCGCCGACGGGGCCGTCGAGCACGGCTCCACGGGCCACGGCGACGAGCCGTCGCTGCGGGGCGAACTGGGCCACGCCGACCAGCGCTTCACCGTCGTGGTGACCGTCGCCAGCCGCCCGCTGCGCCGCAGCCCGGACGGCACGGGCGTGCTGGAGGCCACCTCGGTCTCCTCCGCGGCCTGGCTGGCGGGCTCCGGCCTGCTGTCATGCACCTGGCCCGCCCAGATGGAGCGGGCGCTGCGCCAGGACTGGCTGGAGCAGCAGACCGCGATCGCCTGGGAGCTCGCCGACGACCTGCACGGCGGCGGCTGGTCCACGCTGTCGCTGCCGGTGGACGGCGAGCCCACCGACTTCCACTACCGGGAGTCCGAGTACGGCTGGGTCCTGGCGGGCGCGGCCCACCACGGCGTTCACCTCGGGGCGTACGGGAGGGGCATGAGCGCGTACGGCCTCGGCTTCGCCGTGGTCAAGGACATCGAGAGCTACGCGTAGCGGCCTTCGGGCGCTGTGAGCCGCCACCCCGCGCCAGGCGCGGGGTGGGGGACGGCCTGGGGGACGGCCCCTCTACCCCCGCCGCGTCGGCGTCAGGCTCAGGGACATGCCGGCCAGGCCGCGTTCGCGTCGTGAGAGCGACGTCGCCACCGACCGCAGCGCGGCGCCCGCGGGCGAGCCGGGGTCGGTGAGCACCACCGGCTTGCCCTCGTCACCGCCCTCGCGCAGCCGCACGTCGATCGGGATCGTGCCCAGCACCGGCACCTTCGCGCCGGTGGCCCGCGTCAGCCCCTCGGCGACCTGCTGCCCGCCGCCGCTGCCGAAGACGTCGACCATCTCGCCGCAGTGCGGGCACGGCAGGCCCGACATGTTCTCCACCACGCCCACGATCTTCTGGTGCGTCTGCACCGCGATCGACCCGGCCCGCTCGGCCACCTCCGCGGCGGCCTGCTGCGGCGTCGTCACCACCAGGATCTCCGCGCCCGGCACGAGCTGCGCGACGGAGATGGCGATGTCGCCGGTCCCCGGCGGCAGGTCGAGCAGCAGCACGTCCAGGTCGCCCCAGTAGACGTCGGCGAGGAACTGCTGCAACGCCCGGTGCAGCATCGGCCCGCGCCACACCACCGGCGCGTTGCCCGGCGTGAACATGCCGATGGAGATGACCCGCACCCCGTGCGCCTCGGGCGGCATGATCATGTTCTCGACCTGCGTGGGGCGCCCGTCCGTGCCCAGCATCCGGGGCACCGAGTGGCCGTAGATGTCGGCGTCCACCACGCCCACCGCGAGGCCGTCGGCGGCCATCGCCGCCGCCAGGTTGACCGTCACCGAGGACTTGCCGACGCCGCCCTTGCCGGAGGCCACGGCGTACACCCGGGTCAGCGAGCCCGGCTGGGCGAACGGCACCTCCCGCTCGGCCTGCCCGCCGCGCAGCGAGGCGGCCAGCTCGCGGCGTTGCTCGTCGCTCATCACGTCCAGCTCGACGTGCACGTCCGCCACGCCCGGGACGCCGCGCACCGCCTCCGACACGGAGGAGGTGAGCGTCTCGCGCATGGGGCAGCCCTGGATCGTGAGGTAGATCCCGACGCTCACCACGCCGTCCGCCGCGATCTCCACCGACTTCACCATGCCCAGGTCCGTGATGGGCCGGTGGATCTCGGGGTCGTTGACCCGGGACAGCGCCGCCCGTACGGCGGCTTCGGTCGGGGCGGTCGCTGAGGTCGGGGCCGTGTCGGTAGCCATGCCCCGATGGTACGGCGCGAGTGAGCCGCACATCCGAGGCGGGCCGTTCCCGGGCGCGGGGCGGCGGGTACGCTGCGGCACGTGACTGTTCTCCTACGGCGCCGGGCGGTCGCCTGGGGCACCGCGGCCCTCCTGCTCTCCCTCGCCGGATGCGGATCGGGCGGCGGCGACGACGGCGACGACGAGGAGACCAACGGCGTCGAGGAGCTGTCCGCCGGGGAGATCGAGCAGCGCGCCATCTCCGCCGCCCGGCAGGCCCGCACGGTGCTGCTGACCGGCACGGTCATCTCCGGCGACGCGGAGTACCGCATCGACATGCGGCTCGCCGAGGACGGCGCCCTCGGCGAGGTGTCCGCCGAGGGCGGCCCCACCTTCGAACTGCTGCGCGTGGGCGAGGACCTCTACCTGAAGGCTGACGAGGCGTTCTGGCAGAGCGACGACCTGCCCGCCGAGCTGGAGTCCGACCCGGCCGAGAAGCTCGACGACAAGTACGTGAAGGTCGCGCCGGACGACCCCGCGTACGGGGAGCTCAGCGGCTTCACGGACAAGAACCTGCTGCTGGACGGGCTGCTGGCCATGGAGGGCGAGCGGGAGACGGGCGACGAGGGCGCCGTCGGCGGCGTGAGCACGATACGGGTCCAGGCCGACGGCGGGCGGGGCGGCGCGATGGACGTGGCGCTGGTCGGCCGCCCCTACCCGCTGCGGCTCGAACGCGGCGGCGACGCGGGCACGGTGACGCTCGCCGACTGGAACCAGGACTTCTCGCCCCGGCGGCCGGACGAGAAGCAGGTCGTCGACTACGGCGACGACATGATCACCGGCGGATCCGGCGGTTCCGGGGAATCAGAGGACTGAAACCGAAGGGGACCAACGCCGGGAGAGGGCTAACGCCGACGGGCGCGGCGCCGCGCCGGCAGGCCCGTGGGCGTACCCACGCGCGTGCTCGCGGGCGTGGGCAGCGGCGGCGCGGCCAGCGAGCCGGTGGGCATGGCGTCCGGCCGCTCCACCGCCGCACCGGCGGGCTCCAGCCGCAGCACCCGGCAGTCGCGGGCCCAGCGCTCCGGCAGCGTCTCGGCGTCGGGCGCGTTGAGCCGCTTGCCCCTCAGCTCCTCGACAGCCGCGCGCCACGCCTCTCCCTCCGCCGCGAGCTCCACGACGCGCGCCGGCCACACGATCAGCCGCCCGCCCTTGTCCTTGCTGCGGCAGGTGACCGCGGCCTGCCCGCCGTCGTCCAGCCCGAGGTCGTCGACGGGCTGCTCGCCCGGCCCGCCCACCAGGCAGACCGCGCCCTCGTGCCACACGTGCCACAGCGCCCGCGCCGCGCCCCGTGGGCCGCGCACCCACACCAGCGCCGACTTCTTCGCGGACTCCTCGATCAGGGCCAGCTCGAACGCCTCGCCGCTCACGCCGTTCTCGCCACTCATGCCCGGGAGCGTACGGCCTGCCGCCCCGGCCCCGCCACCGAGGGCGAGCGGCCTCAGGCCGACAGGCCGAGCGCGGCCATGCGGCGGGTGTGGGCCTCGGTGATGCGGGAGAACATCTTGCCGATCTCCGCCAGGTCGAAGCCGTCGGAGACGCCGCCGACGAGCATCGTGGACAGCGCGTCGCGGTCGGCCACCACCCGCTGCGCCTGCGCCAGGGCCTCGCCCATCAGCCGCCGCGCCCACAGCGCCAGCCGCCCGCCCGCCCGCGGGTCGGCCTCGATCGCCGCCCGCACCTTCTCCACCGCGAACGAGGCGTGGCCCGTGTCGTCCAGCACCCGCAGCACCAGCGCCCGGGTGTCGGCGTCCAGCCGGGCCGCGACCTCGCGGTAGAAGTCGGCGGCGATCGCGTCGCCCACGTACGCCTTGACCAGCCCCTCCAGCCAGTCCGAGGGCGCGGTGAGCCGGTGGAACTCGTCCAGCGCCGAGGCGAACGGCTCCATCGCCGCCGTCGGGTCCTCCTCGATCGCCTCCAGCCGCTCGGTGAGCTGCTCGAAGTGGTGGAACTCGGCGGCCGCCATCCGCGCCAGCGCGGCCTTGTCCGTCAGCGTCGGCGCGAGCTTCGCGTCGTCCGCCAGGCGTTCGAACGCCGCGAGTTCGCCGTACGCCAGCGCGCCCAGCAGATCGACGACGGCCGCCCGGTAGCGGGCGTCGGCGCTGGCCTGTGCCCAGTCCCGCGTGGCGATGCCGGGTCCGGGCGGTCCGGGCGGTCCGGGCGTCTCGGCGGCGGACGTGTCAGGAGCTGGTGTGTCGGGCGTCTCCATGACCAGCACAATATCCCCCGGCGGCGCGGCCGCGCCGACCGCGCGGGAACCCCGGACACCATGCGGGACGGGGCCGGACCGGGCTGGATCAGGCGTGATCCCGACATGACCCGACCATGACCTGGACGTGACCTGATACACAGGCTGACGCATGTGCGCGGTTCCGGGGTACAGTGATATAGGGCCCGCTCACATGAGACGGGCCCGATTCCAAGCTGGAGTCTCCTGGGCCGCCCGTACCCGCACACCACGGGACCAGGGACCAGGGACCCAGCATCGCGGATGCCCGGTCGGTGGCCCGATCGGCTCCGACCTGACCAGCCCTTCGCGCGGTCCGTGCGCCCGCACGAGTCGCCGCACGAGGGACCCGCTCGCGCGCAGCGTGCGCTTGAGCGAGACGACCGGGTCCCGCGCCGGATGGCCCTCCTGGGCCGTCACTGACCGGCGCGGTACGCATGACCCGCCTCGCCGCCGCGTGCCGCGTCACACAGAAGAGGCAAAAAGCTGTCCGCTACCGAATCAACCACATTCCGAGATCTCGGGATCCTGGCGGAGACCGCCGAGGCCCTTGAGGCCGTCGGCATCACCACTCCGTTCCCCATCCAGGAGATGACGCTGCCCGTCGCGCTCGCCGGCGCCGATGTCATCGGCCAGGCGAAGACCGGCACGGGCAAGACGCTCGGCTTCGGCCTGCCGCTGCTGGAGGCGGTCACCGTCCCCGCCGACGTCGAATCCGGGCGCGCCAAGCCCGAAGAGCTGACCGACGCGCCGCAGGCCCTCGTCGTCGTCCCCACCCGCGAGCTGTGCCAGCAGGTCACCAACGACCTGCTCACGGCGGGCAAGGTCCGCAACGTCCGCGTCGTGTCCATCTACGGCGGGCGCGCGTACGAACCGCAGGTCGAGGCGTTGGCCAAGGGCGTCGATGTCGTCGTGGGCACGCCGGGTCGCCTGCTGGACCTGGCCGGTCAGCGCAAGCTTCGGCTGTCGCAGGTGCGCTGCCTGGTGCTGGACGAGGCCGACGAGATGCTCGACCTCGGCTTCCTGCCCGACGTGGAGAGGATCATCGAGCTGCTGCCGGCCAGGCGGCAGACCATGCTCTTCTCCGCCACCATGCCGGGCCAGGTCATCTCCCTCGCCCGGCGCTACATGAACCAGCCCACCCACATCCGCGCCGCCGAGCCCCACGACGAGGGCGCGACCGTCGCGAACACCACACAGCACGCCTTCCGCGCCCACTCCCTGGACAAGCAGGAGATGGTGGCGCGGATACTCCAGGCCAACGGGCGCGGGCTCGCCATGATCTTCTGCCGCACCAAGCGGACGGCGGCGGACGTGGCCGAGCAGCTGGCGCGGCGCGGCTTCGCGGCGGCGGCCGTCCACGGCGACCTCGGCCAGGGGGCGCGCGAGCAAGCACTGCGCGCCTTCCGCAACGGCAAGGTCGACGTGCTGGTCTGCACGGACGTCGCGGCCCGGGGCATCGACGTCGACGGCGTGACGCACGTGATCAACTACCAGACGCCGGAGGACGAGAAGGCGTACCTGCACCGCATCGGCCGTACCGGCCGGGCGGGCGCGCTGGGCATCGCGGTCACGCTGGTCGACTGGGACGAGATCCCGCGCTGGCACCTGATCAACAAGGCGCTGGGCCTGGACCTCGCCGATCCGCCGGAGACGTACTCCACCTCGCCGCACCTGTACGAGGCGCTGGGCATCCCCGAGGGCGTGAAGGGCGTGCTGCCGCGCGCCGAGCGCACCCGGGCCGGGCTCGACGCCGAGGAGGTCGAGGACCTCGGCGGGCGGGACAGCCGCCGGCAGGGGCGCGACCGTGACCGTGACCGTGACCGGGGCGGTGAGCGCGAGCGGCGGCGTACGCGCACGCAGCGGCAGCGGCGGCGTACCCGTGGCGGCATCGTGGTTGCCCCCGGGGACGCGGGGTCCGAGGCGGAGGCGGTGGAGGCGGCGGAGTCCGCTCCGGTGGCCGACGGCGTGAACGCCGCCGATCCCGCCGATCCCGCCGGTGACGCCGCCGCGCGCCCCCGCCCGCGACGCAGGCGCCGCCGCCGCACGGGCACGGCGGACACGGCTGGCGCGGCCGGTTCCGCCCCGGCGGCCGACTGACCCGCACCCGCACCCTCCCGTGACCGGGGGCTCCGTCGCCGGGCCCCCGGGTGCGGGCCGTGGCCTGCCGCCCGCACACGGGCGGTGACGGCCCGACGGACGCCTGGCCCGCCCGGCACGCCTGGCTCCCGGCTACGCTCGATCCGTGAGCAGACCACCCTTCCTGGACCCGCCGGTCGGTGTGCGGGCGTATCGGTTGCCCACCCGGCGCGGTGCGTTCGCCGTGCTGGACGCCGCGCCGGCGGACGGCGGCCCGCTCGCCGGGACGGCCCTGCTGGTGCCCGGGTACACCGGCAGCAAGGAGGACTTCATCGCGCTGCTCGCGCCGCTGGCCCAGGCCGGGTACCGGGCGGTGGCCGTGGACGGGCGGGGGCAGTACGAGACGCCCGGCGACGGCGTGCGCCACGCGTACGGCCTGGGTGCCCTGGCCGAGGACGTCCTCGCCCAGGGCGAGGCGCTGGAGCCCGAGCCCTCCGAGGGCCCGCTGCACCTGGCCGGCCACTCCCTCGGCGGCCTCATCGCGCGCGGCGCGGTGCTGCGGGCGGCGGCGCGCGGGCACATACCCTTCGCCTCACTCACCCTGATCGGCTCCGGACCGGGCCGCGTGGCGCGCTGGCCCCGCTGGCGGCTGCGGATGCTGAGCGCCGGCCTGCCGGTGCTCGGTCCGCGCGCGATGTGGCGCGTGTGGCACCCGGTGCGCGAGCGCGACGACACGGGCCGCTGGATGCGCGGCCGCTGGCTGGCGAGCGCCCCGATCCAGGCCCAGGTCACGGGCCGCACGCTGCGCTACGAGCCCGACCGCGTGTCCCGCCTGGCCGCCACCGGCGTGCCGGTGCACGTGGTCTCCGGCGAGCGCGACGGCGCCTGGCCGGTCCCGCTCATGGACCGCATGGCGCAGCGCCTGAACGCCCGCCGCACCGTGATCAAGGGCGCGGAACACTCCCCGAACACCGAGGAGCCCCTGGCGACGGCGGCGGCGCTGGTCGACTTCTGGCGGAGCTGTCAGGCGACGCGGTAGCGGATGTGCGTCGCCCGGGCCGACTCGATCACCTCGGTGATCTCCAGCGGCACCTGCGCGCCGCCGATGTCGTCGAAGAGCCGCGTCCCGCCCCCGAGGAGCACCGGCGCCAGGTGAATCCACACCACGTCGGCGAGCCCCGCCGCCACGCACTGCGTGCACACGCTCGCGCCCCCCATCACGACGACGTCCTTGCCCACCTTGTCGGCGGCGGCCTTCGCCTGGCGGACGGCGCTGGCGATGCCGTCGGTGACGAAGGTGAAGGCGTAGGGCGCCTCCAACCGCACCGCCTCCGGCGCCCGGTGAGTGACGACGAAGTACGGCGGCGGCCTGGACTGATCCCGCTCGGCCCCGTACCCCATGTCGCCGCGCCAGCCGTTCGGCCCGTCCACGACGTCGAAGAGCCGCCGCCCCATCACGACGGCCCCCGTCGCCTCGACAGCCGCGTCCAGCACCTGGCTGTCGACCTCGGTCCTCCCCTCCATCACCCAGTCATGCAGCGCCTCCCCGCCAACCCCGAGCCCATGCTCCAAATCGACCCCGGGTGCGGCGACGTACCCGTCCAGCGACATCGTGATGTCCACCACGACCTGTCCCACAGCGTCCTCCTCGTCCGTACACCTGTCGTGGGTAGACGGGCCACGCGGGCGGAACTCATCGGTGCCTTCACGTCCGAGGCCCCTTCACCGTGAACGCGACGACCTTGCCGCCGTGCCCCATGCGCTCGCACCGCCACTCGTCCGCGAGCAGATCCAGCAGCGCCAGCCCGCGCCCACCCTCGTCGTCGGCCCCCGCGACGCGAGGCCGGGGCCGTCCGTCCCCGTCGTCGTACACCGACACCCTCAGGAGCGCGGCGTCCGGCAGGTGGCACTCAACGCCGAAGTGCGGCCCGGCGCCGTGCCGCACGGCGTTGGCCGCCACCTCGCTGACGAGCAGCACAACCGTCTCGCGGAGTTCGTCGTTGACCCAGTCGCAGGGTCCTTCGGACAGGACATCGCGCACGAACGACCGGGCTCTGCCGACCGAGGCGGGCTCGCGGGGAAAGGACCAGGTGAACAGCGGTACGAGGGGGGTCAGTTGCGCATGCGAGGCGAGCATGGGCGTTCTCCAGCATCCTGAACTACGCGCCGTGATCTGGGAGTTGCCCGGCGCGTCCTGGACGTAATATTGGTTGTACAACCGGCTCTGAACAACGCCGCTGGCCGGGATCACTCGATCGGGGGATGCCTGGCCACTGAGGGCTACGCTGATCAACGCGTGCACGCTGAACTGCGAGGAGAGCTGTGTCAACGGGTGTCAACACCAACGCGATCCGGCTGCGGCGGGAGGTGGGCGCGGAGCTGAGGAGCCTCCGGATCGAGGCCGGATTCAAGCGCCAGTCCGATGTCGCGGAGCGCCTGGGCGTCTCCCAGGCACGCGTCTCGCAGATCGAGGTGGGCCGCAAGTGGCCGACCGACGAGCAGATCGGCCCGCTGCTGGACCTGTACGGCGTGGACGACGTGCGCCGTACGGCCATCGTGACGAAGATCCGCATGGCGAGGGAGTCCGCCCGCATGTGGTGGGAGCGGCCGGAGATCCGCGATCTCTTCCCCCGCATGAGCGCCCAGATCTTCCCGCTGGAAGACGCTGCCGAACGGATCTTGGCTCACTCCGGAAACTATGTCCCCGGCCTACTCCAGACTCGCGCCTACGTTCAGGCCCTCGCGGATTTCGGCCAGAAGGACGAGAGCATCGACCGTCGAGAGCTCTTCGTCGAAGCGCGCCTGCAGCGTCAGCAGATCCTCTCCAGACCCAACCCTGTGACGCTCGACGTGCTCTGCCTCGAAGTCGCACTGCGAGCGGCGGTCGGCGGCACCGAGGTCATGCGTGATCAGCTCAACCGCCTCGTCCAGGACTCTCAGCGCAACAACATCACCATTCGGGTGGTGCCCTTCTCGGCCGGTGCCCCCGCCGTCTTCGGCACGCCGTTCGCGATCTACGACTTTCCCGGAGCCGACGAGCGGAGCGTGGTGCAGCACGAGAAGTCGCGTCATGATGAGGTTACCGATGACCTGAGCGAACTCCGCCGAGCCCGCCGCAAGTTCGCAGACCTCGCGGCGAACGCACTGGACCCAGCGGCCACGATCCGACTCATCAAGCAGATAGCGAAAGACCTGTGAACACCGAACAGAGCGAACTCCGTGCCACTCAATCCGACGGCGTTTGGGTCAAGTCGTCCTACAGCAACGGCAGCGGCCCCGACTGCGTCGAGATCCTGCGCATAGCCGGCGCCGTCGCCGTCCGCGACTCCAAGAACGCCACCGGCCCGCGTCTCAGCGTCCCCGAGGCCGCGTGGGCCGCCTTCCTGGCCGAGGTGAGGTGAGGTGAGCGTCGGTTCTACTGCCTGGCCTGCGGTGATGCCTCGAAGGGACTCGTCAGCCGCGAGGAGCCCAGATGGATACCAAGACCTATGATCGACTGCGTTTGCGCGCTCTGGTGATGCCCAGCGCTTTCGTGCGGCTTGACCTTCGGCGTTCACGTCGTCGGCATTCATGTGTACTCCCCTGTCCCAGGCCATGGGAAACCGGGATTCAGTGAACGGCAGGTCGGTGACGAATTTATCGCTGAAGCAACTGCTTCGGCTGTCGGCACGTCCTGCGTGATCGGCTTGGAGTTAGACGCGGAGGACTGCTTCACGTGTCAGACATGATGGATTGATAATCCTCGTCGGAGATCCGGTAAGGCGCAGCAACCGTGTCGATCCACGCCTTGCGCTGTTGTGTGTCCATGGAGGCCCACTTCGGGTGCCTTCTCGCGTATTGTCCAACGAATTCGCGTCGTTCTGGATGATTGCTGAGGAGGTAGTGCTTCTCCCAGCGCTTCGCGACTTCCTCCTTTCCGGATCGGCGGTATTCGTCGATGACGGCTTGAAGGAGCAGCGAAGCGGCCTCTGAATGCTGAGGGCTGCCAACGTACATCTCCGCCTGTGGGCAGTCGAACTTGAACAGGACAGTTCCGCGGAGAAGGGCCTCGATCGAGGAGATGTCACTGAAATTGATGGCAAGAGTCACGGTTGCGAGGTGAAGAATTTCCTCAGCGCTGTCATTGTGGTGCGCCATTCGGAGATACGGTGACCATCCTCGGTGGTCGTCTCTCGTGGGCTGACAGATTTCCATGGTGCTGCTGCGTCGAATCTTTCCTCGAGTTCCTCAAGGAAGATGAGTGAATTCTGTACGAATACGACCTCGCCGATCCTGTAGAGAGGCCAGCAGAAAATGAAATTGCTGGTCTCCGGCTCCGTGATGGATGTCACCAGGCATGACGTCGACGGGTCTTCTCTGTTCAGCACTGCGAAGGACTCGCGCCAGCTCCTGCGGTAGTCGTCGGCACTCCAATAGATCAGATTTGCGAGAAATGATTCGCGAAAATTCCCGATCTGGATAACTCCTCTTGCCTCCGTCATTGCTGTCGCGTCCTGTGGGACATTTCCGGGGTCGATCGTAATGGAGAACTCTTCACTCTTTGACATAATTCAGATCTGCGTCGTGGGTGCCCATGCGCCGCCCCCTTCGGTCGAACATCTTCCAGCCATCAGTAACGTTATGGCCGTCGATATCGGGAGTGATGTAGTTTCTTCCGTCCGAGAAGACTGGCTGTCCGTGTGAATTGAATGGGGCACGCTGCGGTGGAACGCGCCGCGTGTACCCGAGTTCGGCAGCTCGATCCGCCACGCTTGGTCGATAGTCTTCGGCAGCCTGAGCCCTGCGGGCTGCTACGGCGTCAGGGTGGTAAGGATCGCCACGCAACGCCGGAGAAGGGGTGTAGCCCTCGGGTAGGTTCTCGTGGGTGGCGAGCCCCAGAGGATCGGCCCAGGTGTGCGGATTATGCGGGTAGGTGTAGTGGTTGGGTGCGGGTGTGAGACCAAGGGGATCGGGAGTGGTGTAACGGGCTGTCTCTGGGTCGTAGTGCCGATGAAAGTTGTAGTGCCAGCCAGTTTCCGGGTCGCGGTACTGGCCGGGAAAGCGAAGCGGGATGTAAGCGGTGCCGTCAGGGCGGACCGCGACCGAGCCCCAGAGGGTGGTCCGTTCTTGCCACACGATAGCGCCGGTGTCATCGAACAGCTCGGTGGGGGTGCCGACAAGATCGGTGACGATGGCGTAGAAGCGTCTGTCTATCTCGCTTTGCGACGCGTCCCGTGACGTCCCTTCCACCTGAGTGACGGGGTGCAGGCCGTCGTAGTTCCAGGTGAGTGTGGCTGGACCGTCCTGCTCCTGATCGCCACTCGTTGTGGTCTGTTCGACGAGGGTGTTCTCGTGCCAGGTGAACACGGTGCGCTCGGCGACACCTTCGCCGTCGCGGGTCACGCGTTCCTTGGCGATACGACGGCCGAGTGGGTCGTAGCTGTAACGCCAGCGGGTGCCGTCGGGGGTGATGACGTGGATGAGCTGGTCCTCGCTGTTCCAGGCGTATCGCCACGTGAGTGGCTTCTTGGACAGCATCGACTTCTGTCTCAGGACAGTGCGGCCAGCCCGGTCGTATTCATACCGGATGCGGCCGGCGCGCGTGACTCGGGTGCCGGCGTACGAGCGCTCGCCGATGCCGTCCGAGCCGTGGCTGCCGGTCCAGTGTGCGGAGGCTTGGTTGCCCGCTGCGTCGTAGGTGTATGCCTCAGTGCCGGTGGGAGCGGTGAGGGTGGTAACACGCCCAGCCGGGTCCAGCTCCAGGCTCGTCGTGCCGCTGTCGTCGGTGATCCTGGTGAGGTAGTGGTCGGCGCGGAAGTCGTAGCTGCGGCGCCGCATCTCTCGGCTGCCTACGGCGAGCGCCCGCACTGCCGGCCGGCCCGCCGCGTCCCAGGATTGTGCCAGGGTGACGTCGGCCCCTAGGCGGCGCGAGGTTTCGCGCCCGGCCGCATCGTGGTCGAACGTGAGAGTGCGGCCCGCCGTCATCAGGGATGCGGTGTGCCCGGTCTCGTCATAAGTCCAGGTACTGGTCAGTCCGCTGGGAGTGGTGCGGGTGAGTGGACGGCCGACGGCGTCGTACGTATGAGTGAGGACCCTGCCATTGACGGTCTCAGACAGAATCTGGCCCAGCACGTCGCGGTCGATCACCAGCTCACACTCGGGGCTGCCGGCGGTGATCAGACGTCCCACCAAGTCGTAGGTGTAGGTGATTGCCTGGCCATCGATGTGCTTCTCCGTGATGTTGCCCAACGGGTCCCGGGTATAGGTGACAGTCTCGCCGAGGGCGTTGGAGCGGGCGATCAGCTGGCCTGCCGCGTCCCGGCGGTAGCTCACCTCCCGACCGTCGAAGTCGGACTCGGCGACCAGGCGGCCACCCTCGTCATAGGTGTAGTCCCAGGCCAGTCCCTGTGGGTTGATGACGCGGGTGACCCTCATCTCCGTGTCGCGCACAAACTCGTGCCGAGCGCCGTCTGGATCCGTTCGGGCGATCGGCAGGTCGAAGGGCCCGTATTCGAATCTGGTGACGCCGCCGCTTTCGTTGGTGTGACGAAGCAGATTGCCCTCGCCATCCCAGGACCAGGTCTGGGTGCCACCCAGTGGATCGACTTGGCGCCGCCGCAGACCCTCCACCGTGTACTCGGCGCGTCGAACGGAGCCGAGCGGATCGATGACTTCCGTGACCCGTCCGAAAGAGTCGCGGCCGTAGCGGGTGACCTCGCCAGCCGGATCGGTGACCGCGATGACGAGGCCGGCCGCATTGCATCGCATGCGGGTTGTATGGCCGTTGGCCTCGGTCACGCTGGCCATACCACCGTGATCGTCGTACGCGTACCGGGTGCGATTCCCCCCGGGGTCCACGAGAACTGTGCGGTTCCCCACCGCGTCGAACGCCTGCCGCCACACGGAGCCATCAGCTTCGATCAGCTCGGTTGCGAGACCGAACTCGTTGTAAGCCACGCGGATCTGGTGGCCGTCGGGGCGCACAATGACACTGAGGTTCCCGTGCTCGTCGTACTCGTAGCGAGTGGTGTGGCCCACGGGGTCCATGACGGACAGGGCGCGGTCGAAGCGGTCCCAGTCGTGGCGGGTGGTGTGGCCGAGGGGGTCGGTGACGGAGACGAGCTGGTAGCCCTCGTCGAACTGGTAGACGGTGGCGTGGCCCAGGGAATTGGTGGCGGTGGTGCGGTGGTTGTCCGGGTCGTAGTGGTAGCGGTACTCCAGGGCGCGGTCGGTGCCGGTGGAGAAGACGACCCGGCCATCCGCGTCGTATTCGTACCGGTACCAGGTGTTGCTGCGGTCCTCCCAGCGGATCAGCCGGTCCTTCTCGTCGTAGGACAGGGCCAGGGGCAGACCGGAGGAGTTGAAGACGCTGGCGAGGTTGCCGGCCTGGTCGTAGTCGTAGGCGATCAGGAACGGCTCGGCGGGTGCGGAGAGCAGACGCAGGGACGTGACCCGCTCGTCGTAGGTGGCGATGCCGACGCGGTAGCCGCCGGAGTGGGCCATTTCCGCTGGGGCGCCTTGGCCGTCGTAGTGGAGCTCGATGCGGTTGGTGTTGCGGTCGGTGACGGCGGTGAGAGGCAGCTCGTTGGCCCGGCGGCCCGGGACCGGGGTGAAGTGCAGGGTGTGGCCGGTATCCGGCTGGTGCACGGTCATCTCGCCGCCGGGCTGTCCGTTCCAGGCCAGCGGCCAGCGCGGGCCTTCGACAGGCTGCACCGGATTCTCCGGGTCAGGCAGGGGGACGGGATAGTGGAGGACCATCCCGTCCGAGGAGAAGAACCGCACGCCGTTGAGTTCCAGCACGAGCCGCTGGTCGAGGGTGGAGGCGTAGGAGCGGCCGAACCACCGCCCGTGCTGGTACGTGGAGATGTGGTGCCGCTCCACGGTGAGAGGGAGGATGCCCGGAAGCTCCAGGTCGGTCGTGGACATCACCAGCTCGCCGGTGGCCACGTCGACCGGGTCGCCACACTCGTTGCGGCCATCCATACGTCGGCCGGTCCTCCGCAGCGCAGGCGTTTCTCCCGCGATCTCGGAGGAGGTGCGTCGCAGCCCGGTGCGCGCGAGCGAAGCGCCCCGGCCGATGAAGCGGCCACCGGGGATGCAGTCGAGTGCGGCGAAGCCGACGTCCCATAGGCTGGCTTCGCCGTTGGCGTATTTGACGAGCGTGTCGGCGAGGATGATCGCGGAGGCGGCCAGCATCAGGCCCCACACCAGGGGGCCGCCGACGACCAGCGCCACGACCGCCAGGACGGTGGCGGCGATCTGGACGACCTGCATGATGCCGTCCCAGTTGTCGGAGACCCAGTCGGTGACCCGCTCCCACCAGGACAGGTTCTGCATCCCGGCGTCGGAGGCCTCCTCCAGGTCCTCCACGCACCGACGGGCGGCCTCCTCCCGGGCCGCCTTGGCCTGCTCGGCCAGGCGGGTCGCCGCGTCCAGCCGGGACTGGGCGGAGTCCACGGCGCTCTGGGCGTTGTCGCGGTCGGTGGTCGCGTCGTCGACCGCGCGGCGCACCTCGGAGCGCAGCTGCTCCTCGTCGGGGCCCTCGGGCTCGTCCTCCTCCTGGGCGGTTTCGAGGGCGGAGGCGGCCTGGGTCAGCCAGTCCTGGGCGGAGGTCAGGTCGGTCTGGGCCTCCTCGGCGTCCTCCAGCGCGGCGTCGGCGTCCTGCTGCGCCGACGCCAGCAGCGGCCCGTAGCGCTGCAACGCCAGCCCCGCCAGCTCGTAGGACTCCTGGAGCTTGGTGAGGTTGTCCGGGATGTCCTCGAACCGCTCGGCGAAGGCGTCGGCCGTCTCGCCCGTCATCGCCTGGATCGCGCCGTCGCCGCTCATCTCGCGTACGCCGCTGAGCGCGGTGGCCACGTCGTCGGCGAAGCTCAGCAGGCTGTCGGCCAGCTCCGCTATCCGCTCCGGGTCGCCCGGGGTGGGGTCCTCGTCCATCCCCACCGGCGACCAGTCCGAGTTCCGCCCCATCGAACGATTCCCCTCCCCCGCTCAGGCCGGCTGCGCGCCGCCGCCCTCGCCCTCTCCCTCGGCACCTTCACGCAGGTCGCTGGCGTACTGCGTGTCCACGCCCTCGAAGTCGTCGGCGATCGACTCGGCGATGTCCCTCACCGTCGTCAGCTGCCCGTCGATCTCGGCCCGGCCGTCGCGCCAGTTGTCCACGAAGTCCTGCAGCGCGTCCCTGACGTCGCCGTCGCCCATGTCGTCTTCGTAGTTGTCGAAGGTCTGGCCCGTGGCGTTCATCCGCGTGCGGATCGACTCCAGCGCCTCGGCGAAGTCCCGCAGGTCCTGGAACGAGATGACCAGGTCGGGCACCGTGCTGCCTCCTGTCAGACGAAGCGGAAGGTGGAGGTGACCGCATCGAAGACGTCGAAGAACGGCTCGGCGAGGTCGAGGACCGGGCTGCTGCCGGTGACCAGGGCGAGCTTCCCGCCGGTGCCGGGGGCCGGGATGAAGGTTTGCATCAGCACCATCCGCAGCCGCCGCGCGTCCCCCCGGTGCTCCAGGTCCTCAACGCCCCTGGTGCGGGCGACCATGCCGAGGCCGGGGATCTCGACGGTGCTGACCTCCCGCCAGGCATCGCCGTCCTTGCGCGGCACGACCGGCTTCAGGCGCGTGATGACCTCCGCGGGGGCGTTCGACAGCGCCTCGCCGTTCTCGCCCCGGGCGCGGATCAGCGAGACCGTCATCGTCGCCGTGACCGGCGAGCTGCCGCCGAAGTCCTCGGCCATGCAGCCGATGTACGCCGCGCCCGCGTCCCACGCCTCGCGCGCCTGCTTGCGCAGGAATGAGGTGATCCCCTCCCGCCGGCTGGCCAGCTCCGGCATGGCGCGGACCCGCTCGTCCACCATCCGCCGGATCGCGTTGTCCCGCGTCTCGGGGCGGATGTCGAACTCCCACCAGCCCTCGGGGACCTTGATCGAGAATCCCTCGCGCTCGACCCCGACCGTCTGCGCCCACTTGGCCATGGCCACCCCCGGAGGAAGAGAGAAGAACAAAGAAGGTACCCGCCATCTTCCCTGACCGACGAGTAGCGCAAGGGGGTTGGTTCCGCTTTGCTCCGTGGGGCGGCTCACGCCGCCCGCACCGGCGTCACGCCGTGAGCGGCTTCGCGCCCTTCGCGCGTGCGACGATCTCCTCGTACGCCTCGGGCGAGGTCAGGTCGTTGCCGAGGCGCACGTCCTTCACGTCGCCGTGGTAGTCGCTGGCGCCCGTCGTGACCAGGTCCAGCTCGGCAGCCAGGGCGCGCAGCCGGGCGCGGTTGGCGTCGTCGTGGTCGTAGTGGTCGACCTCGACGCCGTCGAGCCCGGCCTCGGCCAGCTTGACGATGGAGCTCTCGGAGACGACCTGGCCGCGCAGCACCGCCAGCGGGTGGGCGAAGACGGCGACGCCGCCGGCGTTGTGGATCATCTTGACGGCGGTGTAGCCGTCGAGCTCGTGCTTGTCGACGTGCGCCCGCCCGCCGTCGGCGATCCAGTCCAGCGTGAAGGCGTCCTTGACGGTCGGTACCACCCCGGTCTCCACCATGGCGGCGGCGATGTGCGGGCGGCCGACCGCGCCGTCGCCCGCCAGCCGCTTGACCTGCTCCCAGGTGACGGGCACGTCCAGGGCGTTCAGCTTGGCGATGATGGCCTTGGCGCGCGGCACCCGGTCGTCACGCAGCAGCTCGCGCTGGGCGGCCAGCTCGGGCTCCTCGGGGTCGAAGAGGTACCCCAGCATGTGGATGCTGACGCCGTCGAGGCGGCAGGAGAACTCCGTGCCCGTCACCAGCGTCATGCCCGTCGGCAGCGCGGCGGCGGCCTCGGCGTGGCCGCCGACCGTGTCGTGGTCGGTCAGGCCCAGCACGTCGAGCCCGGCCTCGGCCGCGTGGCGGATCAGCTCGGCCGGGGCGTCCGAGCCGTCGGAGGCGGTGGAGTGGGTGTGCATGTCGATGCGCACGGGTGGGGGCTCCTGACGACGAGAGCGCGGGTGTGGGTGGGCACCAAGGATAGCGGCGCGCTGTACGCCGGGTTACGGGGCCTTTTGGGCCTCGCGGGCCTTACGACAGGATGCGGGGCGACAGGGCGCCGCACGGCACGAGGTCGATCTCGGAGCCGGCGTCGCGCAGGTCGGTGAGGACCAGCTCGTCGTAGAGCAGCAGCCCGCAGCGCTCCGGCCAGACCACGGCCCACAGCCACAGGCCCATCGCCTCACCCGCGAAGACCGCGCGGTCGTCGGGGGCGCCGGCGACGTGCCACAGCGGGGTGGGGCGCCCGGCCGCCAGCACCTTGGCCTGCGGCGGGCGGTCCACGCGCAGGTACGGGCCCGGGTCGGGGCCGACGATCCCGGCGTACCGCGAGCCCAGGCCCACGCCCAGCTCCTCGGCGATCAGCAGCAGCTCCCCGGGGCCGCCGAGGGGGCTCGGGCCGGAGCAGGCGACGGCGGTGGCCCGGCCGCCGCTGCGGTCGTCCCCGGCCAGGGCGACGCCGGTGAAGAGCCAGCCGACCGGCAGCGGCCAGGGCATCCACACCGGCACCTTGGTGCGGCCGACGACGACGGTCAGCGCCTCGGCACTGGGCGGGACGACCGGCTGCATGGGGTGCACCGGGCCGTGGGTGCCGCACTGCCACGAGTCGGCGAAGAGTCCGGGCGCCCTCACCCGTCCGCCGCACTTCGGGCAACTGGGTTCGCCCCTCATGACCATCAACGGTCCTCGTGCGCCGCCGCCACGTCAAGAATTCTCACTCGGTCAGGGGGTCTGCCTGGCCGCCAGCGGCACCGCGCGCCGTTCCGGGTCGCGCAGGTCGGTGCCGTGGCGCCGCCAGGCCTCGCGGAGCGCTGCCGTGCCGTGCGCCCGGCGCCAGGCGGCTTCGGCCGGGGTGAGGGGCACCAGCCGGCGCAGCGGGCCGGGGCCATCGGCTGTGTCCTCGTCGACGAGGACGGCGGTGAAGGGCGCGCCCGGCCACAGGGGCGCGCGGAGGTCGAGCGCGGCGCCCGGCTCCAGGCGTACGCCCTCCACCTGTGGGGAGGCGGCGATCACGGCGAGCTGGCGTACGACCCCGTCGGTGTCAGCGCGGCGGCCGGAGCGCAGGGTGAGGATCAGCGGCGGGTCGGGGGGCGGGCAGAGCGCGGCGTAGTGGACGAGGGCCCGGCCGGGGCCGGAGTCGGAGTCTGGGCCGGAGTCGGAGTCGGAGTCGGGGAAGCGCAGCACCTCGACGCGGTCGGTGCCGACGAAGGTGACGGCCGCGCGGGCGTCGGGCTCGCCGAGTCCGGCCAGCGAGGCGGGCAGGCGTTCGTTCATGGCGTTGGCGGCATTGTCGGCGTTCGTGACGGGGGCTGGTTCCGTTCGCCGCGGATGACGAGGGCGAGGCCCGCCAGGATCAGCGCCAGCCCGGGGTAGGCGGCGGCGGGCGGCAGCTGGCCGAGCCAGACGGCGGCGATCAGCAGCGCGCCGGGCGTCTCCAGCAGCATCCCGAGCGAGGTGATCGACGGGCCGAGGCCGCGCACGACGCGGTTGAGCAGCGAGTGCCCGAGGAACTGGGAGGCGGCCGTGAGGGCCAGCAGCTTCAGCCAGGTCTCCGGGGCGTAGCCGCCGAGCGAGGCGCCCGCCAGCAGGCAGACGGGGAGCAGCAACGCCGAGGTCGCGGCGTAGCAGACGAAGGTGTACGTGGTGGTGCTGGCCGTGCGGCGCACCTCGGCGCCGAGCAGCACGTAGACCGAGCCGGCCACGCCGCCCCCCAGCGCCAGCGCGTCGCCGGCCAGGGCTCGGCCGGAGAGCGAGAGGTCGACGCCGGTCAGGCAGAGCACGCCCGCGAAGGAGATCACGGACCCCAGCCACACCTGGGCGGGTGGCCGGTGACCCAGCAGCCGCAGCAGCAGCGTGGTCCACACGGGCGTGGTGGTGACGAGCGCGACCGAGGAGGCCACGGAGGTCAGGTGCAGGCTGGGCAGCCACAGCCCGAAGTGCGCGGCCAGCGCGGCCCCGGCGGCGAGCGAGAGGAGGAGCGAACGCCGCGAGCGGGCGAGGCGGGCCAGCTCCGCGCGCGGGGCGCGGCGGAGCGCGACGGCCGGGGCGAGGGCGGCGACGGCCAGAGCGTTGCGCCAGAAGGCGACGGCGAGGGCGGGCGCCGCGATGGCGGCGCTCAGCGGGCCGGAGAGGGAGACGCCGGCGACGGCGACCGCGAGCAGCAGCGCGTCGAGGCGGGCGGGGGTGACGGTGGCGGTGGCGGTGACGCTCGCGGCGACGGCGCGCCGGGTGGCGCCGACGGCCTCCGGCGCCACCTTGGGCTCACGCGACGCCGGACCCCTCACAGGGCGCCGAAGCCGACCCTCCGCTGGACCTGCTCGCCGATCTCCACGTACGCCACGCGGTCGGCAGGGACGATGACCTTGCGTCCGCGCTCGTCGACCAGTGTGAGCAGCTTGCCGCTGCCGGAGAACGCCTCGGCGATCTGGCTCTCGACCTCCTCGGGAGACTGCCCGCTTTCGAGAACGATCTCGCGCGGTGTGTGCTGAACGCCGATCTTGATCTCCACGGCTTGTCCCTCCGCTGTTGCAGTTGCTGCCCACAGGCTATCCGGGCACCGGCCGGGGCCGGACGGGCCCTGCCACGCCGAGAGCGAACAGCGCGCGGGCGGATTGCCCGCCCGGTCACCTCCCGGGGGTCCAGGGCCGCCCGCTGGACCCCCGTCGAAGGCGAAGGCCGCGCTCCCGCCCGTGCCGGCCGGCGGCTGGCCGGGGTGGTCGGTCATGGGCCGGGTGCCGCCGATGACCGGGCGCGGGCGCCTGGCATCGGCGGGGCAGTGCGATGGCGTCGCCGGGGGCGCGGGGGCGTAGGGGGCTACGCCCCCGCGCCGTGGACCGCCGGCAGGGGCCGTGGCGCGGAAGCTCGCCGCAGGCGGTCAGTGGTTCATCGGGAAGCCCGCGATGCCGCGCCACGCGAGGGAGGCGGTGAGGTCCTTGGCGACCGAGCGCGGGATCTTGCGACCCGAGCCGAGCCAGTGGCGGGCGGTGATCTGGGCCATGCCGCACAGGCTCACCGCCAGCAGCATCGCCTGGTCCTCGGGCAGGCTGGTGTCCTCGGCGATCAGCGGGCTGACCAGCTTGGCGCAGTCCAGCGCCACGCGGTCGACGCGCTCGCGCACCGCGGGCTCGTTGGTCAGGTCGGACTCGAAGACCAGCCGGAAGGCGCCGCCCTCGTTCTCCACGTAGCTGAAGTAGGCGTCCATCGTGGCGGCGATCCGCTGCTTGTTGTCGCTCGTCGAGGCGAGCGCCTTGCGCACCGCCTGCACCAGGGCCGCGCACTGCTCGTCCAGCAGCGCCAGGTACAGCTCCAGCTTGCCGGGAAAGTGCTGGTAGAGCACGGGCTTGCTCACCCCGGCGCGCTCGGCGATGTCGTCCATCGCCGCCGCGTGGTAACCCTGGGCGACGAACACCTCCTGCGCCGCGCCCAGCAGCTGGTTACGCCGGGCCCGGCGCGGCAGGCGCGTGCCGCGCGGGCGGGCCTGGGTCTGCTCGGTGGCTGTCACGCGGCCTCCCGCTGGTTCTCGATCGGTCTCGGTGCCCGTCATCGTACGGTCGGGCAATCACTCAAGGTGGAACTCAGGGGGAGAGCGTTCATCGATACTCCTCGTCGCCGGGGTCGACCACGCGGGACTGCTCGGCGGCGTCCGCCGGGTTGGCGTCGTCCAGCGTGCGCGACGTGAGCGGGGTGTCACGCAGCCGCAGCAGTTCCAGGCGCTGCTCGGCGGCGTCGGCCTCGGGCGTCTCGCCGAGGTCCTCGGTGGCACGGTCACCCGCGCCCACCTCGTCCCGTTCGCCGAGCCGGCCCTCGTCCTGGTCCCCTTTCTCTTCGAGGTACTCATCGAGGGTCTCGGGGTCCGTGGGGTCCTCGGGCATCGCACCTCACCTCCGCATGACCGTCCTGACCGGTGGGTGACACAAGCCTAGGAGGCGGAAGGGCCCGAGGCGAACCCGCGATGTGACGTCGGACACACGAACTCCGCGCGGGAGTGCGTGTAGCTGACGTGACGGGCTCGTAATATTGCGCCATGCCGACCGCCGAGCCCGCCACCGCCGCCGCCGTCGAGGAGACGCGGCAGCGGCGTTTGAATGCCGCGTTGGCAGCCGCGGAGGGGTGGCCGGGGGTGCGGGCCGGGGAGACCATGCGGACCGTCGAGCTGCCCGGCATGACGCTCGCCATCCGCCGCCGCGCCGCCGACCGGGACGGCCTGGAGCCGGCGTTGATGGTGCACGGGCTCGGCGGCTCCTCGCGCAACTGGTCGGCGCTGATGGAGCTGATCTCCGGGGACGTGGAGTGCGAGGCGCTCGACCTGCCCGGCTTCGGCGCCTCGCCGCCGCCCGACGACGGCGACTACTCGGTGTACGGGCACACCAGGGCCGTGATCCGCTGCCTGGAGTCCAGCGGGCGCGGCCCCGTGCATCTGATGGGGAACTCCCACGGCGGCGCCGTGGTGACCCGCGTCGCCGCGCTCCGCCCGGACCTCGTACGCACGCTCACGCTGGTCGCGCCCGCGCTGCCGGAGGTGCTCGTGCAGCGCACGGCCCTGCCGACGGCGCTGCTCGGCGCGCCCGGCATGACGCGGCTGCTGCCGCGCGTGATGGACGGACTGCCGCCCGAGCAGCGCGCCCGCAACGTGCTGGGCCTGTGCTACGGCGACCCGGCGCGGATCACGCCCGAGGAGTTCTCGGCGGCGGTGGCGGAGCTGGAGCGGCGGCAGATGCTGCCGTACTTCTGGGACTCGCTGACCCGCACCGCGCGCGGCCTGGTCAACGCCTACACCCTCGGCGGGCAGCACTCGCTGTGGCGGCAGGCGGAGCGGGTGCTGGCGCCGACGCTGCTGGTGTACGGGGGGCGGGACCGGCTGGTGTCGCCGCGGATGGCGCGGCGGGCGAGCAGGGCGTTCGGCCAGTCGCGGCTGCTGGTGCTGCCGGAGGCCGGGCACGTGGCGATGATGGAGTTCCCGGAACTCGTGGGGCGCGGCTTCCGGGAGCTGCTCGCCGCATGAACGAGTACCGGGACCTCACCACGCAGGGGCAGCGCCAGCGCCAGCGGCAGACGTCGGACGAGGCGGGCCAGGCGGCGACGCGCACGAGCGTGACGGTGGGTGTCGGGAACGTCGGGAACGCGGCGGGACCCAGGCAGGAGTATCTCGATGCCTTCGAGGACGAGAACTACGGGCGCTCCCGGGGACCCCGTGGCTCCGGCGGAGGCCGCCACGGACGGCACCGCGGCCGCGATGGGCGCGACGGGCGCGACGAGGGAGGGCGCGAGCGGGCGCACCGGGGCACGGCGCCGGGCGTGGCGCGCGCGGCGGGACGCCGGGGCGGGGCCGGGGCCGTGGCCGGGGATAGCCGGGACGGGTCGGCGGCGCGCCGCGGCTGGGGCCGCACCCTCGTCGGGGTGGTCTCGGCGGCGGTCGTGACGGTGCTGGCCGTCGTGACCGCCGGGCAGCTCGCCGACCCGGACTCGGACGCCGCCGACGCCGACGGGGTGTCGCTGCCCTCCGAGCTGCCCCAGCCCGACGCCGACCGCGGTGGCGGTGACGAGGGCGCGCGGGGGCCGGACGCCCCGGCGTCCGGGCAGGCGGAGGTGCCCGGGCCGGCCGGGCCCGCCGAGCCGGTGCTGGGCTTCGAGGAGCTGATGGACACCACCTTCGAGATGGCGCCGGATCTGACCGGCTCGGGGGAGCTGGCGCCCGTCCCCGGCAGCGACCCGGCCGCCGATCCCTCGGCCGCCACGGTGGTGCGCTATCGCGTGGACGTGGAGGAAGGCCTGGGCCTGGACGCGGAGTTCTTCGCCGAGGCGGTGCACCTGACCCTCAACGATCCGCGCAGCTGGGGCAACAGCGGCGAACGCAGCTTCACGCGGGTCTCGGCGGGCGAGTACGACTGGGTGATCACCCTGGCCAGCCCCGGCACGACGGCGGAGTGGTGCGACAAGTCGGGCCTGGACGTCCGGGTGGACAACGTCTCCTGCAATTCCTCCAGCACCGAGCGGGTGATGATCAACGCCTGGCGCTGGGCGCAGGGTTCGGAGACGTACGGCGACGACATCCGGGGCTACCGCGAGATGCTGATCAACCACGAGGTGGGGCACCGGCTGGGCTACGGGCACGTGCTGTGCCCGGGCGAGGGGGCGTTGGCGCCGGTGATGATGCAGCAGACGAAGTACCTCACCACGGAAGGCGTCACCTGCGAGCCCAACCCGTGGCCGCATCCCGAGGCGGCGCAGGGGGAGTAGCAGGCGCACCGGGGCGCAGTAACGAGGGAACTCCCGTGATGGTCACGGTCCTTCACCCTTTTTGATGGTATGACAGAAAACTGTCCGTCGTTCAAGGCTCATGTAGACATACCGTCTTTCCGCTGAAGTTCATTGACGTCCGCACGTCCTTCACGGGAGATCGGGGGTGCGCCGGTGCGCGTGGCACTGCTCACCGAGGGTGGATATCCGTACGCACACGGCCAGTCCGCGGCATGGTGCGACCGGCTGCTGCGCGGGCTGGCCGGGCACGAGTTCGAGGTGTGCGCGCTCAGCCGCGGCAGGCAGCAGGCGGCCGGGCCGCGCCTGGCGCCGCCGCCCAACCTGGTGCGGCTGCGCACCGCCCCGCTGTGGGGGCCGCCGCCGGCCCTGCGGGGGCGGGGCGGCGGGCGCGCGGGGCGCGGCGGCCGATGTACCGGCCGGCTCGGCCGGCGCATCGCCGAGTGCTTCGGCGAGCTGGCCGGGTCGCTGTGTGGAGGCAGGGCGCAGGCGGACCGTTTCGCCACCGGTCTGTACGGGCTGGCCGAACTGGCCGCCCGGCACGGCGGGGCCGGGCTGAGCGGCTGGCTGCGCGGCGAGCAGGCGGTGCGGGTGCTGGAGGCCGCCTGCCGCGCGCCCGGTGCGCCGCGCGTGGTGCACGCCGCCCGGGTGCCGGATCTGCTGGCCGTCGCCGACCGCCTGGAGCGCGCGCTGCGGCCGCTGTCCCTCGACGACTGGTACGGCTGGGGCCGCGATGGCGAAGGCGATGGAGATGACGATCGCGATGGCGGTGACGGGCTGGCGCGGGCCGCGCTGTGCCACGCGGTGGGCGGCGGCCTCGCCGCGCTGCCCGGCCTGCTCGCCCGCCGCTTCTTCGGAACGCCGCTGCTGGTCACCGAGTACGGGGTGGGCCTGCGCGAGCACTACCTGCGGCACCTGGCGCCGGTCCCGGGGGAACCGGAGGCGGCCCCGCACGGGGGCGAGTACGAGGGAGCGCACGCCCTCGCGCCCACGGTGGCGGGCGCGCCCGTACGCGCCCTGCTGGCGGCGTTCCAGGTGCGGCTCGCGCGCGAGGCGTACGCCAGGGCCGCGCTGATCACGCCGGGCAACGCCCAGGCCCGCAGCTGGCAGGAGCGCTGCGGCGCCGAGCGGGCGCGGCTGCGGACCGTCTACCCCGGGATGGACGCCGGCCCCTACCGGGCGGTGGCCGAGCAGGGGCGCGACGCCGGGCCGCGGATGGTGTGGGTGGGCCGGATCGAGCCCGCCCGGGACCTGACCGGGCTGCTCCTGGCCCACCGCACGGTCCGGAACGCCGAGCCCACCGCCCGCCTGCTGATCGTCGGCACGGGGCGGCCCGACGCCCGCTACCTCGCCCGGTGCCGCGCGCTCGCCGCACGGCTCTTCCCCGAGGGGGTCGCGGTCACCTTCACCGAGGTCGGCACGGACGAGGCGCCCACGCTCGCCGACGCCTATGCCGCGGGCAGCGTCGCCGTCCTCTCCAGCGTGGTCGAGGGCTTCCCGGTGCCGCTGGTGGAGGCGATGTTCTGCGCCAGGGCGACGGTCTCCACCGACGTCGGGGCGGTGTGCGAGGTGATCGGCGGCACCGGGCTGGTGGTGCCGCCGCGCGACCCGCGGGCGTTGGCCGGCGCCTGCCTCGCGCTGCTGCGTGACCCCGCGCGCCGGGCGCGGCTGGGCGCCGCCGCGCGCGCTCGCGCGCTGGAGCTGTTCACGGTCGAGCGGAATGTCGCGGCGTTCGGCGGCATCTACCTGGAGCTGTGCCTGGAGCGCGGGCCGAGTCCGGCTGAGCGTTCGGCTGACGAGGGCGTGCCCTTCGCCCGCCCCGCCGAGGCGCGCCTGCGCCCGGGGCCGCCGGCCCCCTCCACCCCGAGCTGGGCGCGGCCCGCCGGGGCCGAGCCCATAGCTGGACGGCCTGAAGCCGAACGGCCTGAAGCCCAACGACCCGAAGCCGTACGGCCTGGGTCCGAACGGCCTGGACCGCCTGCGACAGCTGAAGCGATGTCTGCACCACCTGAAACGCCTGCACCACCTGACGTACCTGAGACGACCGGGGCACCCGTGCCGCCCGCCGCCGTGGGCGCCGCCGGACGGAGGGAACGGCCGTGAGGTCCTCCGCCGACCCCGTCCGCGCGTTGCTGCGCCGCCACCGCCTGCTGTGCCAGCGGGCCGTCGACCCGCTGGAGATCGCCGCCGCCCTGGAGGCGGACGGCCTCACCGACCGGGCGGCGGCGCGCTTCCGGCACCGCGACGTCTTCTCCCTCGCCGAGGAGCTGTACGCGCGGGCGCCGCGCGTCGAGTTCGAGTCCGAGGCCGAGCTCGGGGGGCGAGGGCGGGCCGAGCCCGGGTGGGCACGGGTGCCCCAGCTGCTGCCGCCGCTGTTGCCGGGCGCGCTGTGCGCCGTCGCCGTCGCCGCCTGGGAGCCCGGGGCCGGCGCGCTGCGCGGCACCGTGGCCGCCGCCTGCGCGGCGCTGGCCGTGGCCACGGCCGGGCTCGTCCTCGCGCTCGGCCGCCTGAGCACCCGCCGCGCCGCCGCGCTCGGCGGCGCCGGGCTGGCGGCGTGTGCGCCCGTCGGCTTCGCGCTCTGGGGCGAGGCGCTGCTGGGCGCGATGCTGCCCGGCGCCGACGCCGACGCCGGCACCGAGGCGGGCGGCGGCGCGGAGCCCGACGCCGTCGTCGCCCTCGGCCTCGCCCTCGCCGTGGCGCCGGCCGCCTGGTGCGGCCGGTGGTTCGCCGCCCGCGCCCGGCGGCGGCTGGCCGCCAGCCGCGGTCTGCGGGAGTTCGCCGCCGGGGCGCGCCGCCTGCTCGCCGCCGCGCTCGCGCGTTACGCCGCGGGGCTGGCCGCCGCCCTGCTGCTGGCCCGCTTGCTTGCGCCGACCGGGAGCGTCACCCTGGCCGCCACCGCCGCGCTCGGCCTGCTGCTCTTCGCCGCCGCCCTGCTCGCGGCCCACGGCCGGACCCGCGCCGCCGCCACCGGCCTGGCCGCGGCCGGCGCCGCCGAGTTCCTGACGCTGGCCACCGCGAGCGCCGCCTGGCTGCCCGGCTGCGCCGCGCTCGGCCGCCCCGTCACCGCCCTGGCCGGGGAGCACGGCCCGGCCGCCGTGCCGCTGCTGGCCTGCGGGCTGGCCGCGCTCGGGCTGCTCGGCCACGCCGCCCGGGTGCTCGCCAGAGCCTCCGCCCACGGGCCCGAGCAGCCGGATCAGCGCGACCGGCCCGACCAGCCTCCCCGGCCCGGCGCCGGGTCCGCCCACCGGCCCGGCGCCCTCTAGGCCATCCCCACCCCATGTCCATAGACCCGTCAACCCGTTGACCAGTTGACCCGTTTACCGGTTACCCGTCGAAGGAGTATCGCAACGATGACCCCACCACCCGCCGGTGCCTCGGCCGCCGTCTCCGAGGAGGGTGACCGATGAGAGTGCTGCTTCTGGGCGCGGCCGGGTACCTGGGCCGGTTCGTCGCCGACAGGCTGCTCGCCGACCCCGCCGTGCAGCTCACGGCGTTGGGCCGGGGCGACGACGCCGACGTCCGCTTCGACCTCGCCACCGGTTCTCCGGGCGCGCTCACCCGCTTCCTGGACGCGGTCCACCCGGGGGTCGTCATCAACTGCGCCGGCGCCATCCGGGGCACCGCCAGCGAGCTGACCCGCCACAACACCGTGGCCACCGCCACCGTGTGCGAGTCGCTGCGCCGCAGCCGCTGCCGCGCCCGGCTGGTGCACATCGGCTGCGCCGCCGAGTACGGGCCCTCGCAGAACGGCTCGTGCCTCGCGGAGGACGCCGTCGCCCGCCCCGGCGGCCCGTACGGCGTGAGCAAGCTCGCCGCCACCGAGCTGGTCCTCGGCTCCGGCCTGGACGCCATCGTGCTGCGCGTCTTCTCGCCGACCGGCCCGTCAACGCCCGCCGGGTCGCCGCTCGGCAAGCTGGCGGACGCGATGCGGCGGGCCATGCAGCACCAGGACAACGAGCTGAAGCTGGGCGGCCTCGCGGTGCAGCGCGACTTCGTCGACGTCCGGGACGTGGCCAGGGCGGTGCACGCGGCGACGCTCTCGGCGGCGCAGGGCGTGATCAACATCGGCACCGGCCACGCGGTGCGGCTGCGGGACGCGGCGTTGATGCTGGCGCGCATCTCCGGCTACACCGGCACGCTGCTGGAGATGGAGGGCCCGCCGCCCGGGCTGCCCGTCCCCGGGGTGCCCGTTCCCGGGATGCCCGCCGCCGGGGTACCGGTGCCCGCACAGGGCGCGATCCCGACGCATGCCGCCCACGCCCAGCCGGTGCACCCGTACCCCGACGGCTGCGGCGCGTGGCAGCAGGCGGATGTGCGGACGGCACGCGACCGGCTCGGCTGGCGGGCGCGCATCGGCCTTGAGGAGTCGCTGGCCGACATCTGGATGGAGGCCGCCTGCCGGATGTGACGGAGACGCCGTGACCGGCGTGACCGAGAGGTGGGACGGGGACGTCTCGCGTAGCGGAACCAGCGTCTCGGAATGAGACCGCACGTGGCAGTGTTGAACCCAGGCGCACGCAAGCGCAGAGTCGTCTCACCCTACGGAGTCCCCGTGTCGCTTCCACCCCTGGTCGAGCCGGCCGATGAGCTCACTGTCGATGAGGTCCGCAGGTACTCACGCCACCTGATCATCCCGGACGTCGGGATGGCCGGGCAGAAGCGGCTGAAGAACGCCAAGGTGCTGTGTGTCGGCGCGGGCGGCCTGGGCTCGCCCGCGCTGATGTACCTGGCGGCGGCCGGGGTGGGCACCCTCGGCATCGTCGAGTTCGACGAGGTGGACGAGTCCAACCTCCAGCGGCAGATCATCCACAGCCAGGCCGACATCGGGAAGTCCAAGGCCCTCTCGGCCAAGGAGACCGTCGAGGGCATCAACCCGTACGTCCAGGTCAACCTCCACGAGGAGCGCCTGGACTCCTCGAACGTCATGGAGCTGTTCGCCCAGTACGACCTGATCGTCGACGGCACGGACAACTTCGCCACCCGCTACCTGGTCAACGACGCCTGCGTGCTGCTGAACAAGCCGTACGTGTGGGGCTCGATCTACCGCTTCGACGGCCAGGCCTCGGTCTTCTGGTCCGAGCACGGCCCCTGCTACCGCTGCCTCTACCCCGAGCCGCCCCCGCCGGGCATGGTCCCCTCCTGCGCCGAGGGCGGCGTGCTCGGCGTGCTGTGCGCGTCCATCGGCTCCATCCAGGTCACCGAGGCGATCAAGGTCCTCACCGGCACCGGCGACCCGCTGGTCGGCCGCCTGATGATCTACGACGCCCTGGAGATGAACTACCGCCAGGTCAAGGTCCGCAAGGACCCGAACTGCGCGGTGTGCGGCGAGAACCCGACCGTCACCGAGCTGATCGACTACGAGGCGTTCTGCGGCGTCGTGTCGGACGAGGCGCAGGCGGCGGCGAAGGACTCGACGATCACGCCGAAGCAGCTCAAGGAGTGGATCGACGACGGCGAGAAGATCGACATCATCGACGTCCGCGAGCCGAACGAGTACGAGATCGTCTCCATCCCGGGCGCCCGCCTGATCCCGAAGAACGAGTTCCTGATGGGGAACGCCCTCGGCGACCTGTCGCAGGACCGCCGCATCGTCTTGCACTGCAAGACGGGTGTCCGGTCCGCGGAGGTGCTGGCGGTGCTGAAGAACGCCGGGTTCGCCGACGCCGTCCACGTCGGCGGCGGCGTCATCGGCTGGGTCAACCAGATCGAGCCCGACAAGCCGGTGTACTGAGCCTGTCCTGAACTACGGCTGAACTACCGCTGCGCATCGCGGACCTGGACCTTCTCCGCGATGCGCAGCGCCTCGACCAGGTCCCGCGCCTCTTCCGGCGTCAGCCTCCGTTGGCCTCCCCCTCCGTCCGTCAGTCTCAGCGGCAGACGGTGCCGTCCTCCGGCAGCGTCCCCGCCAGCAGGTGGGCGTTGACCGCGTCCCTGACGCACTCGGTGCCGCCGCCGTACGCCCCGTGCCCCTCGCCCTCGTACGTCAGCAGCACGCCGACGCCCTCGCCCAGCGCCTCGCGCATCCGCTCCGCGCCGACGTACGGGGTGGCCGGGTCGCCCGTCGTGCCCAGGAGGAGGATGGGCGCGGCGCCGTCGGCCGACACCTCCGGCTGGTCGCGCTCGCCGGTCACCGGCCAGTCGTAGCAGGCCAGCAGCGACCAGACGAGGTGATCGCCGAGGACGGGCGAGGCCCGCCGGAACGCCGCCTCCTGCGCGTGGACCGCCTCCAGCGTCGGGCGCGAGGCGAAGTCGGCGCAGTTGATGGCGCGGTTCGCGGGGTGGAGGTTGTTGTAGTCGCCCGTCGCCTCGTCCCGCCCGTTGTAGTCCTCGGCGGCGGCGAGCATCAGCTCGCCGCGCCCCTCGTCCTGGATCTCGTCGATCGCGGCGGTCAGGTAGGGCCAGGAGTTCTCGGAGTAGAGGAGGGCGAGTACCCCGGTCACGGCCAGCCCTTCGGTCAACGCCCGCCCGGTGTCCGTCGGCAGCGGCGTCTCGCCCAGGCCCTCCAGGAGGTCGTTGATCACGCCGTAAGCGTGCTCGCCGGCCCCGCCCGCCCCCGTCGGGCACGTGGGCTCGGTCGCGGCGCAGTCGTCGAGGTAGTTGTCCAGTGCCAGCTGGAACCCCTCCGTCTGCAGCAGCGCCCGCTGCACGACGTCCCGCGTCGGATCGACGACGGCGTCGAAGACTGTGCGCCCGACGCGCTCCGGGAAGAGGTGGGCGTAGACGCCGCCGAGCTTGGTGCCGTAAGAGATGCCGAAGTAGTTGAGGTGCGTGTCCCCGAGGACCGCCCGCAGCAGGTCCATGTCCCGGGCGGCGTTCTCGGTGGTGAGGTGCGGCAGCAGCGCCCCGGCGTTGTCCTCGCAGGCGGCGGCGTACGCGCGGCTGTCGGCGAGGAACGCCCGCTCCTCGCGCCGCGTGTCCGGCGGCCCGTCGTCCTCCTGCCCGAGCGCGTCCTGCTCCTCGTCGCCCAGGCAGACGACCCCGTCGCTGGCCCCGACGCCGCGCGGGTCGAAGCTGACGAGGTCGTAGCCGCCCTCGTGGAGAGCGAGATAGTTACCGCTGTGGCCGGGGAGGGAGGCGACGCCCGAGCCCCCGGGCCCGCCGAAGTTGAAGACGAGCGGCCCCATCCGCGCCCGCCCGGCGGCGGCTCGTGCGCGTATGACGGCGATCTCGATCGTGTCGCCCTCGGGGTGCGGCTCGGCGTAGTCCAGCGGCACGGTGAGCGTCGAGCACTCCCACGCCGTCCCGTCCGGCAGGGGCCCGGGCGCTTCGCCTCCGCCCTGAAGCGCGGTGGGCGCCCCGCAGTCCCCCCACTCCAGCGCCTGCTCGGTGAACTCGGCCGGGAGCGGCGGCAGCTCGGGCTCCGCCGCACCCCCGGCGGGCGCGGGATCGTTGGGCCGCTGCACCCCGGCTATCGGCTCCTGGCTCTCCCCGCCGCCCCCACTGCACGCCGTCGTCGCGGCCAGCAGAAACACAACGCCCAGGACCGCGCGCCGCGTCCCCCTCCGGCCCTTGGGCATCGTTCCCCCTTTGACTCAACACGCTCACCCGAGGCTACCGCCCGCGTCCCCGAGCCACACCAGCGACCGTTGCCGCCCGCCTGTCACCCCAGGGAGAGCAGCACGATGGCCGCGCCCGCGCCGATCAGGCCGGTGGCCGAGGCGCGGGTGACCTTCTCGCCCAGCAGGGTGATGCCAAGGAGCGTCGGAATCGCGGGATAGAGGGAGGCGAGGACGACGGCGATGGCCAGGAGCTCCTCGTGCGCCGCCCAGAGGTAGAGCATGAGGGAGAACGCCGCGCCCGCGCCGGTCGCGGCGGCGGCGGCCAGGAGCCGTGCCGGCTGCCGGAAGTGGAAAGCGAACCGGCGGGCGGCCGGGACGAGGATGAGGACGGCGGTGAGGCGGCCGGTCACCACCGGCCACACGCCGCTGGCCGCGGCCGCCTGGGCGAGTCCGACGTACTGCACGGCGACTCCGGCGCTCGCGATGACGCCGTCCAGCGCCGCGCGCCCGTCCCCGGCCTCGCCGTTGCTGCCGTTGGCCACCAGCCACAGCGCCGGGATGGTGAGGCAGATGCCCACCCAGGCCAGGGAGCTGGGCCGGTCGCCCAGGACGGCCACGCCGCACAGCACGGACAGCGCGACGCCGGTGACGGCGCTCACGGGGACCACGATGCTCATGGCCCCGCGGCTGAGGCCGCGGTTGAGGAAGTGCATGGCGAGTCCGCTGCCCGTGCCGGACAGCGCTCCCCACAGCAGATCCGCCGTCCGCACCGCCTCGGCCGGCACCAGGGCGGCGGCCATCAGCGCGAGGAGCAGGCCGCCGACCTGGCCGAGGAAGGTGACGGCGGCGAAGTGGAACCGGCGGGACAGCAGTCCGCCCGCCACGTCCACGAGGCCGTAGCAGACCGCCGACGCCAGCGCGAGGAGGGCCCCCATCGCCTTCAGGTGCCCCGCCAGAGCCGTCTGATGCCGGAGCCGTCTGATGCCGGCTGCCTCACCGATGCCGGGGGCGTGGAACTGCCGGAGCGGCTGGGCGAGCCGGCCGGCGTCCCCCGACATGCGAGGTACGCCGTGGTGGGCGTGCATCGAACGATGTAGTTCAGGCGGGCCAGGTCGTCCCGGCGGCTGACGATCCGGTCCCCTCGGCGTTCCTACGATGCGGGCAAGCCCGAGGAGAGAGTCCGGAAGTGAGTCGTGCCGCCAAGAACCTGACCGAAGGATCCGTCACCCTGCTCGTCGGCCTGCCCCTGAGGCTGTTCACGGACGGAGTCGACACCCCCGTCGTCACCCCGACCAGGCTCGGCGTGGTGCTGCTGGCCATCGGCGGCGTGCAGCTGCTCGTCGGCCTCTTCCAGCTCCAGAAGGCGAAGGCGTAAAGGGAGGGTGTGAGGGCGTGGCCATCCGGATCGTGTACGAGACGCACTCCACGACGACCGACAACGAGGCGGGCGTCTCCACCGGCTGGCTGCACGGCGAGCTGTCGCCGCTCGGCCGCCGCCAGGCGCGGGAGCTGGGGGAGCGGCGGCGAGACGACGGCCTCGCCGCCGTCTTCAGCTCGGACCTGAGGCGGGCGGTGGACACGGTGCGGATCGCCTTCGCGGGCAGCGCGGTGCCGTTACGCCAGGACCACCGGCTGCGGGAGTGCGACTACGGCTCCCTCAACGGCCACCCGGCGACGACCGTCGCGCCGCTGCGCGCCCGGCACATCGACGAGCCCTTCCCCGGCGGGCAGAGCTACCGTGATGTCGTCGCCGCCACGGACGACCTCCTGCGCGACCTGCTCAGGGAATTCCCGGATGGATCCCGCGTCCTCCTGGTCGCGCACACCGCCAACCTCTGGGCTCTGGAGTGCCTGCTGAACGGAGCCCGCCTGGAGGACCTGCTCGCGGCACCCTTCTCGTGGCAGCCCGGCTGGGAGTACCTCCTCCCGGTGGAGGGCGAGGGGCCTTGACCGCCGGCGGGCGGGCGAGCCCACGCCGACGCCGCCCGTGCATCGGGGCGGACGTCACCGGCCGGCAGACTAGGTGCCGGGCATCTGAACCATCTGCAGGCCGTGCCGCCCGGCGGCCTCGATGATCTGGTTGATGTCCAGCTCCTCGTTGATCGGCGGCAGCTCCCGCCGCTGTGCGGGCTCGCCGATCTCGGCAAAGAACTCCTCGATGCCGCCGGGCGCGTAGGTGATCAGCATCCTGGCCGTGCTGGTGGGCTCGAACCGCTCCCACACGCCCTCCGGGATGTGGAACAGCGATCCAGGGCCGCCCTGCACCACCTGGTCGCCGATGTGGTAGCGGACCTTTCCCTCGACGATGTACACCGTCTCGGTCCCGGGGTGGGTGTGCGGCGGCGGGCCCCACCCCTCCGGGATGGTCATCTCAATGATCGTCATGGCGCCGCCGCTCTCCTCGCTCGACACCTTGATCTCGTACAGGCCGTTCAGCACCCAGAACGCCCGTCCCTCGCCGCCGTGCCGCACCACAGTCTGCCCTGTCATCGCCGCGCTCCCTTATCTCCTTGTTCCCTATTCATGGCTTACGCCACATTCACCCCATTCTCCCCATGCTTCCGGTGAGGGGACGGCGCCATGGCGGCCATTCGGGTGATGCGCCTGGTCGGCAACCGGATGGGCCCATCGACCCGGCTCGCGGAGCTGGCCGGCGCCTAGCCGAGGTCGACGACGAGGCCGGGCGCGGTCACGCCGATGGGCTGCTCGGGCGCCTCGGCCGCCGCCGCCTCGTGCGCCGCGGCGGGGTCGGTCCCCGGCCAGAGGTGGGTGAGCAGCAGCCGGGCCGCGCCCGCCTCGCGGGCGTAGCGGCCCGCCAGGCGCGCGGTCAGCAGGTACGGCGCGTCGGCGGCCGGCACCTCGTGGGCGTACGTCGCCTCCGACAGCAGCAGGTCGGCGCCCCGGGCCAGGCGCGGGATGCCGGGGCTCGGGCCGGTGTCGCCGGTGTACGCCAGGACGGCGCCCGGCGTGGCGAGGCGGATCCCGGCGTTGGGCACGTGGTGCGGCAGCGGCGTGGTCTCGGCCGCGAAGGGGCCGATGTCGAAGCGGGCGCCGGGCTCGAAGGCGTGGAGGGCGTACGCCTGGGCGAGCATGCCCGGCTTGTCGAGCGCGAGCACGGCGTCCGTGGCGCCCGGCGGGGCGTAGACGGCCAGCGCCGGCGGGGGGTCGTCGTCCAACGCCCGGGCGCGCAGCAGCGGGTTGAGGTCGGCGCAGTGGTCGGGGTGGCCGTGGCTGACGAGCACGGCGTCGACCGCCCCGGCCGGGGCGTGGCGCAACAGGCGCGGCAGTGTGGCGTATCCGGGGTCGACGAGGAGGCGGAAGCCGTCGTGTTCGACGAGGTACCCGCTGCACGCCTGGTCGGCCGTGGGCCACGCGCCGCAGCCGCCGAGGACCGTCAGTCGCATGGCTCGACCCTAAGGCTCTGGCTGATCCCGCTGATCCCGCTGATCTCCCTGATCTCGCGGACCTCGATAGCCTCGGCTGTCGTGAGCACGCAGACACGGCCGCCGAACGACGTCCTCGGCTATGCCAGCCGCGAGGTGGCACGGGTGCTGGCCGGGCTACGCCCCGATCTGGTCGGCGTCTATCTGCACGGGTCCGCCGTCCTCGGCGGGTTCGACTCCGCGCGCAGCGACGTGGACGTGCTCGCGGTCGTCGGCGAGCCGGGCACGGTCGCCGGCCAGCGGCGGATGGGCGAGGCGATCGCCGCCACGGCGGGGCGGTGTCCGGGCGCGGGTCTTGAGATGAGCGTCATCACGGCGGCGACCGCGCGCGAGCTGGGCGCGTGCCCGTTCGAGGTGCACGTGAACACGACCGGGGACGAGACGGCGATCGTGACCGGGGAGGGTGCGGACGGCGATCCCGATCTCGTGCTGCACGCCGCCGTCTGCCGGGAGCACGCCGCAGCGGTCGCCGGGCCGCCTCCGGGCGGGGTCTTCGGGCCGGTGGCCCGGGACCGCGTGCTGGCGGCGATGGCGGCGGACCTGCGGTGGGCGCTGGACCATGGCCGCGCCGCCTACGCCGTGCTCAACGCCTGCCGGGCGGTGCGGTTCGCCGAGGCCGGGGTGCTGTGCTCGAAGCTCGACGGCGCCGCGTGGTGGCTGGCCCGGCGTCCCGGTGATCCCGGTGATCCCGGTGATCCCGGTGATCCCGGTGATCCCGGTGATCCCGGCGATCCCGGAGCGGCGACGGTGGCGGCGGCCGTGGCCCACCACCGCGACGGCGCCCCCGGGCCCGGCGCCGAGGAGGCCGCTGCCTTCGTCCGCGAGGCGCGCGGCCGCCTGCGCGTGGACGGCGGTGCCGGTGCCGATGCCGATGCCGACGCCGATCAGGGTGAGACCTCGTAGGAGCGCACCAAGCGGGCCAGTTGACGGCCCACCGCGTGGCGGAGGAGCGGGGGCGTACCGGAAGGGCCGGTGCGGAGCGAACGCGCGTCAGTCGTCGCAGGTCTTGCCGTCTTCCGGGACCTTGCCGTCGAGGAGGTAGGCGTCGGCTGCCTCGCGCACGCAGGAACTGCCGCCGGTGTACGCGCCGTGCCCCTCGCCGTCGTAGGTCAGCTCGACGCCGACGCCCGGGCCCAGCGCCTGCTTCATACGCCGGGTGCCCTCGTAGGGCGTGGCCGGGTCGCCGGTGGTGCCGATCAGCAGGATCGGCGGCGCGCCCTCCGCGCCCACCTCCGGGTGCGGTCCGGCGCCGGTCACGGGCCAGTGGGCGCAGTTCAGCAGGCCCCAGGCCATGGGCGGGCCGAAGACGGGGGAGACCTCGCGGAAGGTGCGCAGGGCGCGCCGCGCGTCGTCGGCGTCGTAGCGCTGGCTGGAGTCGGCGCAGCTGATGGCGGTGAGGGACGACTGGAGGGTGGTGTAGGTGCCGTCGGGGTTGCGGCCGTTCATGGCGTCGCTCAGCGCCAGCAGGATCGTGCCGTCGGGGTCCTCGTCCTCCTCGGGCAGCGCGTCGTCCAGGCCCTGGCTGAGGTAGGGCCAGAAGTCCTGGGAGTACAGGGCCTGGGCGATGCCGCTCCACGCCAGCGACTCGGTCAGGCGGCGGCCGTCGGGGTCGCGGGTGGGCATCGGGCTCTCGCTGAGCTGCTCCAGCAGGCGGTTGAGGCGTTCGGTGGCCTGCGCGGTGGTGTCGCCGAGGGGGCAGCCGCCGACGTCGTCCTCCTCGGAGCAGCCCTCGACGTAGTTGCCGAGCGCCAGCTGGAAGCCGCTGGCCTGGGCGCGGGCGGACTGCTCGGGGGAGAGGGTGGGGTCGACGACGGCGTCGAAGACGGCGCGGTCCAGGCGTTCGGGGAAGAGATGGGCGTAGACGCCGCCGAGCTGGGTGCCGTAGGAGACGCCGAAGTAGCGCAGCTTGTCGTCGCCGAGCACCTCGCGCATGAGGTCCAGGTCGCGGGCGGTGTTGGCGGTGGTCAGGTGTGGGAGCAGCTCGCCCGCGCGTTCCTCGCAGGAGTCGGCGAAACGCTGGATACGTTCGTTGAGGGCGTCGAGTTGCGTGGCGTTCTCGGGCACGGGGTCGGCGGCGAAGTAGTCGTCGAGCTGGCGGTCGTCGAGGCAGACCACGCCCTCGCTGTCGCCGACGCCGCGCGGGTCGAAGCTGACGAGGTCGTAGCGCTCGTGCAGGGCGGTGTAGTCCTGGCCGAACGCCGGGAGGGTCGCCACGCCGGAGCTGCCGGGGCCGCCGAAGTTGAACAGCAGGGACCCGATGCGGTCGCCGGGGTCGCCGGCGGCTTTCGCACGGATGATGGCGATGCCGATGGTCCTGCCCTCGGGGTCGGCGTAGTCGAGGGGCGCGGTCAGCGTGGCGCACTCCCAGACCGTCTCCCCGCCGTCGCCGTCGGCGCCGCCGTCCGGGTCGGGGAGGGGCGAGGGAGAGGACTCGATGTTGCCCTGGTGGGGGTCGGGCGCCTCGCAGCGGGACCAGTCGAGCTTCTGCTGGGTGAGGCTCGGCGGCAGGTTGACGGTGTCGATCGCGTCCTCGGAGGCGGCGGCCGTACTCCGCAGCGCGCCGTGGCCCTCGGCGCCGGAGCAGGCGGCGGTCACCGCGGTCAACGCCGCTGACGCCGTCAAGGCGGCGGCGAACAGGAGTGGGGCGTTGCGGGCCATCGGCATGGGCTCAGCTTGGGCGCATGCCTCCGGGCCGGCATCCGCTGCGGGTCATCCGGGTGAGGGCGCGGGGCGTGCGTGCGGACCGAGTCCGGGGCGGCGGGACGGGACGGTCGACCCCGCCCGCCCGGACGGACGGCGTTGCGGTTGGCGGCCGCCGGGGGCTGGTGAGGGCCGGACAGCCGGTGTCCGGTGGCCCTGCGGCCCTGCGGCCCTGCGGCCTCGCGGATCGGGGGATCGGCAGCCTCGCGTCCGGGCGGTGTCGAGGGCCCGCGGCGGTCGGTGGCGTGCATGGTCTTGGCGGTTTGTAGGCGTACTCCGGGGTGCCCCTGGGCCGCTGGGTGCCTGTGGCTTTGGGCTCCGTGGCTGTCGTGGACTTGGCGCGGGCGGCCTGGCTGTGGGCGAGGTGCTGCGGGGCACCGGCCCGCGCCGCCCGCCCGGCCTGGGGCGGCGGTCCGAGCGGTGTCGAAGGCCCACGGCCCGGCTGCCGGACCCGCGCGGCCATGGCTCCGGTGGCCTGCTTGCTGGCGTACACCGCGGTGCCCCGGTCGCTGCGTGCCGCGCTTGCGGTCCGGGGCCGAGCGCCCCGCGGCCGCGGCCGCCGCGCCCCAGGGGCTGCGGGCCGTGGGCCCGCACCACACCGCCCCGGCTGGGCCCGGCGGCCCGAGCCTCAGTGGCGCAGCGGCGCCAGCCAGCGGCCGCGCAGCGCGAAGATCACGGCGGCGGCGATGGCCAGCAGCAGCAGCGACACGGCGGTGGCACCGGCCGGGTCCTCCTGGAGCAGCAGGTAGACCTTGAGCGGCAGGGTCTGCGTCGTGCCCGGCAGGTTCCCGGCGAAGGTGATGGTGGCGCCGAACTCGCCCAGCGCCCGCGCCCAGCACAGCGCCGCCCCGGCCGCCAGCGCGGGGCCCGTCATCGGCAGCGTCACCATGCGCAGGGTCCGCAGCGGGCCCGCGCCCATGGTGGCGGCGGCCTCCTCGTAGTGCGGGTCGAGGCCGGTCAGCGCGCCCTCCAGGCTGATCACCAGGAACGGCATCGCGACGAAGACGGCCGCCACCACCGCCCCGGCCGTCGTGAACGGCAGGCTGATCCCCAACGCCTCAAGCGGCCCGCCCAGCAGCCCGCGCCGCCCGAGGCCCTGGAGCAGCGCCACTCCGGCGACGGTCGGCGGCAGCACCATCGGCAGGATCACCAGGCAGCGCACCAGCGACTTGCCGGGGAAGTCGGTGCGCGCCAGCAGCCACGCCAGCGGAACCCCGAGGAGCAGGGAGATCAGCAGCGCCCAGCCGGAGACGAGGAGCGACAGCCGCAGCGCCTCGGTGACGGCGGGGGCGGTCAGCCGGGCGGCCATGTCCGACCAGGGCGCGGCCTCGGCGACGCCGACGAGCGGCACGAGGAGGAACGCCACGCCCAGCAGGGCCGGGAGGACGAGCGTGAGAGGGGGGCGGCGTGGCTTCACGGCGCGAGGAAGCCCGCGTCGCGCAGCAGTCGCCCCGCCCTCTCGCCGCCGAGCCAGTCGACGAAGGCGCGGGCCTCGTCGGGGCTGCCGGAGGCGGCGAGCACGGCGGCGGGGTAGGAGGCGGTGGCGTTCAGGCCGTCCGGGATGGGGACGGCGTGAACGGCGTCGCCCGCCACAGCCGCGTCGGTGACGTAGACCAGGCCCGCGTCGGCCTCGCCCAGCTCGACCTTGCTCAGGACGGAGCGGACGTTGGGCTCCTGGGAGTCGGGGGCGGCGTCGACGCCCTGCCGGTCGAGGATCTCCTGGCCGTAGCGGCCGGCGGGCACCTCGGGGGCGGCCAGCACGAGGCGCAGGCCGGGGTCGGCGAGGTCGGCCAGCGTCTCGACGCCGGCGGGGTTGCCGGGCGGGGCGACGATCGTCAGCTGGTTGCGGGCGATGGTGACAGCCTCGCCGGAGACGTCGTCGGCGACGCCGTCCATGGTCTCGGTGTCGGCGGTGACGAGCACGTCGGCGGGTACGCCCTGCCGCACCTGGGAGGCGAGCTCCTGGGAGCCGGCGAAGGAGAAACGCAGCCGCAAGCCGGGGTGTTCGCGCTCGTAGACGGTCCGCGCCTCCTCGAAGACGTCGGTGAGGGAGGAGGCGGCGAGCACGGTGAGCGTGGTCTCGCCGGAGCCTTCGTCACCGGAGCCGGAGCCGGACCCGCCGCAGGCGGCCACCGCCAGGAGAGCGAACGCAGCGAGCGCGGCATACGCGGCCGCGAGGGCGCGGCTCACGCGCGCCTCGTCCCGCCCGGCGCCGCCGCTGCCGGCACCGGCGGCGGCCCCGGTTCGAGGCGGTCGATGTGCACGTTCGTGGCCTTCACCCGGGCGACCGCCTCCATGCCCACGGCCAGGCCCAGCTCCTCCACCGCCTCCCTGGTGAGCAGCGACACCAGCCGGTGCGGGCCCGCCTGGACCTCCACCTGGGCGGCGACCGCGCCCAGCTTGACGGCGGTGATGATGCCGGGGAAGGCGTTGCGGGCGGAGGTGTACGGCTCCTCCCCGCCGTGGGGGCCGTCACCGCCCTCGGCCGCGAGCGCCACCGCGAAGGCCGCCAGATCCGGGCCCTCGATCCACCGCTTGCCCGCCTCGTCGCGCCGCGTCGGCAGGCGGCCGGCGTCGGCCCAGCGTCGCACGGTGTCGGGACTGACGCCGAGGAGCCGGGCGGCGCGGCCGATGCTGTATGAGCGCATGCGCGGCACATTATGGGCTGGCGGCTCGCACACGCAAGGTAAAACGGGAGCCAGGGCTTGCAGATGCATGGCCGATGATCCCGCCGCGCGCCCCCAGGTCTCGCAGGTCTCGCAGATCTCGCAGATCTCCCAGATTTACTAGATCTCCTCCTTGCGCGTGAGCTGCGTGAACGCCAGCCAGCCCGGGAGGAAGGGGAGCCAGAAGGTCACCACGCGAAACAGCAGCACCGCGGGCAGCGCCACCCCGGTGTCCACGCCGAAGAAGCCCAGGGCCGTAATGAGCGCCGCCTCCACCGCCGCGACGCCGCCCGGCGTCGGCGCGGCCGAGCCGAGGGCGTTGGCCGTCAGATACACGACGGCGATGGTGGGGTAGCTGAGCTCCTCGCCGAAGGCGCGCAGCGAGGCGTCCAGGCACATGACGAAGGCCAGCGTCATCAGCAGCATCCCGCCGATGCCCGCCATCAGCTTCTTCGGCCGCTGCACCACGTCCAGCATGCGCGGCACGACGCCCGCGAAGAGGCTGCGCACCCGCTCCGAGACGAACCTGCGCAGCGCCGGCACGGCCGTGACGATCAGCCCCGCCACGGCGGCCGTCAGCACCCCGGCGATGATCGTGCGCGAGGGCGACAGGGTGGGGGTGTGCTCGGAGCCGGTGATGTAGCCGAAGACCATCAGCAGCACGATGTGCGCGCCCAGGCCGAAGATCTGCGAGGCGCCCACGCTCGCCACCGCGTGCCCCGAGCGCAGGCCCTGGCGTTGCAGATACCGGGCGTTGAGGGCCATGCCGCCGACGGCGGCGGGGGCCACCAGCTTCACGAACGAGCCCGCCACCTGGACCATCACGGTCCGCAGGTAGGGCACCTTCTCGGGCACGAAGCCGATCAGGCTCAGCGCGGCCGCGAAGTACGTCAGCGCCGAGAAGACCGCCGCGACGATGACCCACGTCCAGTTCGCCTCTTCGAAGACCCGGTCGAAGTCGACGGTCACGAGCTGCGTGCTGAGGAAGTACCCCGCGAAGACGGCGGCGACGATGCTGACGAGGGTGCGCGGCCGGATCCGCTCCACGCGCGCGGGCTCTATCGGCGCCTGCGGGCGGATGCGCAGCACCTCGCCGCGGATCTCCGAGAGCATGTCCGGCTCCCTGGCCTTCTCCAGGGCCGCCTCCATGACCTGCTTCTCGGCATGCTTCGCCGCCCGCACGGTCTTGCGGTCGGCGTCCTCCGGCAGGCTGCCGCGCGCCTCCCGGTAGGTGCGGGCGGCGTCCAGCACGGCCTGCCGCTCCCGCCCCGCCCGCTCCCGGGCGAGCTGCCGCAGGGTGGCACGGGTGCCCCGGCTCAGCGCGATGGGCTGGAGCAGCGGCAGGCTTGCGGCCACCGCGTCCGGGCCGAGGACCGTCGCCGCCGCCGTCACCGCGCGCCGGGCCCCGACCCGCAGGCCGAAGGTGGTCAGCAGCTGCGCCACGTCCATGCGCAGGCTCATGTCGCCTGCGGCGATCTCCCCGCCCCGCAGGTCCGTCATGTACACCGTGCCGCGCGTGTCCACCATCAGCGAGCGGCCGTCCAGCCTGCGGTGGGCGACGCGCCGCGACTGCAACGCCGCCACCTGCCGCCATGCGGCCTCCATCAGCCGGTCGGAGATCTCCTCGTCGCCCAGCGCGTCCAGGTCCCGGCCGTCGATGTGCTCGTAGACGAGCATCACCGCGTCGGGGCCCAGGTCGGTGGTGGCGATGAGCCGGGGGGTGTTGGCCCCGGCGGCGCCGGCGGCGTAGACCATCAGCGCCTCCTGCTCCAGCACCTGGCGCAGCGAGGGCAGGCTGCGGCGCTGGGCGATGCCGCGCACCGCCATACGCCGCCAGGCGCGGTAGAAGTACCCCTGGGCCTGCTGCTCCCGGTCCACGATGGTGACGTCGAGCGGCGGGCCGGACTCCATCGTCACCAGGTACCGCCGGGTCGGCTCGGGGGTCGCGACGCCGTCGGCGCGGCCGGGCCGCTCGGCGACGCGCTCCGCGCGCAGCGCGCTGACGGGGAAGAAGCCGACGTGGCGCAGCCCGGCCAGGAGCTGCTTGCCGGTGGGGCGGACGTTCGGCGTGCCGACGGCGTAGAGCGTGGCGTAGGCGACGGTCCAGCCGATGAGGACGGTGACGGCGATCGAGAAGGGCGTGGTGTATCCGGCGACGAGCTGGGCCGTGCCGTCCAGCAGCAGCACCGCCCAGATCGCCAGCCGCCAGCGCGGGCGGTGCGCCATGCCGACGGCCGTCACGTACGCGATGACGGGGGCGAGGTACCCGTGCACGGGGTCGGTCAGGTCGCCGTCGCCGCCGGGCGCGCCGCGGGTGAGGGCGTTCCGCACCGACTCGGGGGAGAGGCGGGTGACCCAGAGGCTGAAGGAGAGCGATACGCCGTGCGCCAGCACCGCGGCGAGCACGCCGTCGGCGATCCGCAGCCCGTCCCGCTTCACGAGGCGGTCGATGGCGAAGGCGACCGGGACGATCAGGACGGCGAGGGCGGAGGCGAAGCCCGCGAAGTTGATCAGGAGGGAGGGGGCCTGCTCGGCGCCCTCCTCCACGTCGCGCTCGATGCCCTCGGTGGTGCCGACGGCGAAGGTCGCCAGGAGCAGCACGACGCCGATGCCGAGCAGGCCGATCAGCACGCGCAGCAGGTCGGAGGGGCGGTGGGCGCGGGCGGCGAGGATCGGCTCGTCGACCTGGACGCGGCCGTGGTCGTCGACCTCGATGATCTCGGTGTGTTCGGACGGCTCGGGGTGCTCGGAGGGCTCGGAGCGCTCGGGGTGCGCGTCCTGCTCCGGGGAGTCGCCCTGCTCCGGGGAGTCGGCGTGCTCGGAGGGCTCGGCCCGTTCTGAGGGCTCGGTGTGCCCGGCGTGCCCGCCGTGCCCGGCCCGCTCAGAGGACTCGGACGACTCCTGCGGCGCGTGCGGCTCGCCCACCCCCGGCGTTCCCCTTTCCGGGCGCCCGGACTCGCCCGGTGGCCGCTGAGGCTCGCCCTCAGACCGCGCGACCGGTCGCTGTGCCCGCTCTTCCTCGCCCCGTATCACTGGCTGTGTCCCCGGGATTCTCCTCGGTGTTCTCCCCGTGCGTGAGCGCGGCAACCAGCTCCGCCCCCGCTGCGACGATAGTGACATGTGGGACTGTCACGCGGCCGGAGCCCTGTCGCGGGGCGCGCGTGGCGTGCGGCACGATGGGCGCCATGACAGGGGCGATCGGGGCGACACCACACAGGCTGCCGGAGTTCGCCGACCGCGTGCTGACCGCCGCCGAACGCATCCCGCCCGGTCGCGTCCAGACCTACGGCGACATCGCGCGGCAGCTCGGCGAGGGCGGCCCCCGCCAGGTCGGCCGTGTCATGGCGCTGTACGGCGGGGCCGTGCCGTGGTGGCGCGTGGTGCGCGCCGACGGCCGCCTGCTGCCGGGCCACGAGCGCCGCGCCCTGGACCAGTACCGGGCCGAGGGGACCCCGCTGCGCGGGGAGAGCAATCCCGGCGACACGCCACGGCTGGACATGCGGCGCGCCCGCTGGCACCCGGACGAGGCCGCGCGGGAACAGGAAGAGGAAGGGGCCTAGAGCCGGCGTGTGACGGTTCACACTCACCAGCTTCCGCCATCACGGCGACCCGCGGGTTGGGGATCGGGCACGGACTCGGGCACCGACCCGGGCACGGACCGCAGTCCATCCGTACGGGCGATGCCCGTGAAACCCTGTGCCCCCGTGGCCGACTGGCGTAGCGTCGGCACCACCAGTCCGCGCGGTCCCGTCGCCGAGCGGAGCCCTCGCAAGAATCCGCGATCCACGTGAGTCACTCCATCCCGTCCGCAGCCCCAACGGCTGCCTCGTCCGCCTCGTCCGCCTCGTCCGCCCCGGGCGCTCCCGGAGCGTACCGACTGGTGCGCACCCCGCTGTCGCGCTCGGGCACTGTTGACGTGGACGCGAGCCAGCGCGCCGTGGTTGAGCACGCCGAGCGCACGGGCGGGCCGCTGCTGGTCCTGGCGGGCCCCGGCACGGGCAAGACCACCACCCTCGTGGCGGCCGCGGCGCGGCGCGTGGAGCGGGGCACCGACCCCGAGCGGCTGCTCGTGCTGACCTTCAGCCGCAAGGCCGCCGCCGAGCTGCGCGACCGGATGGCCGCACGCCTGGGCGCGCACGCCCCGCCCGCCACCACCTTCCACTCCTTCGCCTACGCCCTGGTCCGCGCCCACCAGGACCGGGACCTGTTCACCGAGCCGCTGCGGCTGCTGAGCGGCCCCGAGCAGGACCTGTACGTGCGCGAACTGCTCGCCGGCCACGCCGAGCTGGAACGCCGGAGCCCGCAGGGCCGCCGCCCCCGCTGGCCCGAGGAGCTGCGGGCCTGCCTGACCACCCGCGGCTTCGCCGACGAGCTGCGCGCCGTCATCGCCCGCAGCCGCGAACTCGGCCTCGCCCCCGGCACCCTCGCCGACTTCGCCCGCCGCACCGGCCGCGAGGACTGGGAGGCCGCCGCCCACTTCCTCGCCGAGTACCTCGACGTGACGCAGGCACAGGGCGTCCTGGACTACACCGAGCTGGTGGGCGCCGCCGCCCGGCTCGCCCGCCGCCCCGACGTCGCCGCCGCGCTGCGCGCCCGCTACGACGCGGTCTTCGTCGACGAGTACCAGGACACCGACCCCGCGCAGGTCGCGCTGCTCAAAGGGCTGGCGGGCGGCGGCCGTGACCTGGTCGTCTTCGGCGACCCCGACCAGTCGATCTACGCCTTCCGCGGCTCGGACGTCGGCGGCATCCTCGGCTTCCCCGACACCTTCCGCACCGCCGCCGGGGCGCCCGCCCCCGTCGCCGTGCTCACCACCGGCCGCCGCAGCGGGCCGGCGCTGCTGGCCGCCACCCGGCAGCTCACCCAGCGGATGCCGCTGAGCCGGCTGCCCGCCGAGGCCGTACGCCGCCACCGCGCGCTCACCGCCGAGCGAGGCGAGACGGGGGTCCCCACGGCCGAAGGCCGGGGGAGCGAGGAGCCCGGCCGGGTGGAGGTGTACGCCTACCCCACCCCCGGCGCCGAACTCGACAACATCGCCGACCTGCTGCGCCGCGCCCACCTGGAGGACGGCCTGCCCTGGGGCGAGATGGCCGTGCTCGTGCGCGCGGGCGCCCGCTCGCTCCCCGGCGTGCGCCGGGCGCTCACCTCGGCCGGCGTGCCGCTCGAGGTCGACGGCGACGACCTGCCGCTGCGCAGCGAACCCGCCGTCGCCCCGCTGCTGACCGCGCTGCGCGCCGTCGCCGACGGCCCCACCCCACTCGATCCCGCCACCGCCATCGGCCTGCTCACCTCCCCGCTCGGCGGCATGGACACCGCCGACCTGCGGCGGCTGGGCCGCGCCCTGCGCAACGAGGAGCGCGCCGCCGGGGCAGCCGTGCCCCGCCCGTCGGAGGAGCTCATCGCCCAGGCCCTGTCCGAGCCCGAACGCCTCGTCACCCACGACCCGGCCTACGCCGCCCCCGCCGAGCGCCTCGGCCTGCTGCTGCGCAAGACGCGCGAGCTGCTGGCGGGCGGCGGCAGCGCGGAGGAGGCGCTGTGGCTGCTGTGGGACGGCACGTCCTGGCCCGGCCGCCTGGAGCGCGCGGCCCGGCGCGGCGGCGCGGCGGGGCGTAACGCCGACCGCGACCTGGACGCGGTGTGCGCGCTGTTCGCCACCGCCGCCCGCGCCGAGGAGCGCACCGGCGGGCGCGGCGCCCGCAACTTCCTCGACGAGCTCGCCGCCCACGACATCGCCGCCGACACCCTCGCGGCGCGCGCCGTGCGGCCCGACGCGGTGCGGCTGATGACCGCCCACCGCGCCAAGGGACTTGAGTGGTCGCTGGTGGTGGTCGCCGGCGTGCAGGAGGGCCTGTGGCCCGACCTGCGGCGGCGCGGCTCGCTGCTGGAGGCCGACCGCATCGGGCGCGACGGGCTCGCCGAGCCGATGAGCCCGGCCGCGCTGCTGGCCGAGGAGCGGCGGCTGTTCTACGTGGCCGCCACGCGCGCCCACGACCGGCTCGTCGTCACGGCGGTGCGCGGCGGCGAGGACGGCGACCAGCCCTCGCGTTTCCTGACCGAACTCGGCGTCGAGCCGGTCGAGGTGGCCGGCCGCCCGCGCCGCCCGCTGACCACGGCGGCGCTCATTGCGGAGCTGCGCGCCACCACCGTGAATCCGCGCGCCTCCGCCGCGCTGCGACGCGCCGCCGCCGTCCGGCTGGCCCGGCTGGCGGCGCTGCGCGACGAGGACGGCCACGCCCTCGCGCCGGCCGCCCACCCGCAGCGCTGGTGGGGTCTGCGCGAGCCCACACGCTCGGCCGTGCCGCTGCGGGACCCGGGGCGGCCGGTGGCGCTGTCCGGCAGCGCGCTCGGGCAGCTCGTCGACACCTGCTCGCTGCAGTGGTTCCTGGGGCGTGAGGCGCACGCGGACGCGCCCGCGACCGCCGCGCAGGGCTTCGGCAACGTGCTGCACGTCCTCGCCGACGAGGTCGCCTCCGGCGCCACGCCCGCCGACCTGTCGGTGCTGATGGAGCGTCTGGAGACGGTGTGGGAAGGGCTGGCGTTCGAGGCGCCGTGGCAGTCGCGGAAGGAACAGGCGGAGGCGCGGGCGGCGTTGGAGCGCTTCCTGCGCTGGCACGTGCTGCAGCGCGAGGACGGCTACGAACCGGCGGCGAGCGAGCGGGAGTTCGACGTGACGCTGGCGGCGGGGGCGTACGAGGTGCGCATCCGCGGCGTGATGGACCGCGTCGAGCGCGACGCGCAGGGGCGGGCGTACGTCGTCGACTTCAAGACCGGGCGGACCCGTCCGACACGGGCCGAGGTCGAACGCCACCCGCAACTCGCCGTCTACCAGCTGGCGGTGCGCCACGACGACCCGGAGGCGGAGGTGGCGGGGGCTCAGCTCGTGCACCTGCGGCAGGGCGCGCCCAAGCGGGAGGGCGGCGACGCGCTGCCGGCGGTGCAGCGGCAGAAGCCGCTGCCGGGCGGTGACGGCGGCGGTGAGGGCGACGGCGACGGCGACTGGGTGGCCGGCCTCCTGGCCAACGCCGCCGGCCGCGTCCTCGACGAACGCTTCGGCCCCAACCCCGGCCAGCACTGCGCGACATGCACCTTCCGCGCGGCATGCAGCGCCCGCCCCGAGGGCCGCCACGTGGTGGACTGACCGCCCCGCCGTCCTCCCCCGCC
>NZ_JBQQCA010000012.1:0-131065 GCF_052246635.1 Streptomyces sp. 6N223
TGGGCGGGGAGAGCCCTCAGCGCGCCGGGTGTCGCAAGTACCGCCGCGCGCCGCGCACATGTTCGGGCAAGTGTCCCCGATGTCCGTGGCTGAGGTTACGCTGGCCCAGTGACGCGAGCAGAGCAACCCAAGGTCGTTGACCCCGCTGGCGGCGCCACCGACGAGGCGCTCGCCGCGGACTCACGCGAACGCGCCCGCCGCGCGCTGCTTCAGGTTCCCGAGCTGCGTCGGCTCTGGGAGGCCCAGTTCACCGGTGGCGTCGGCGACGCCCTGGCCGCGCTGGTCCTCGTCCTCCTCGGCGTGCAGGCCGCCCTCTACGTCCAGCCCGACGGCGACATGCTCTTCGGCGGCGGGTACGAGGGCGTCGCCCTGGCCGTCGCCCTCGCCATCGGCGTCCGGCTGCTGGCCACGCTGCTCGCGGGCGCCGTGCTGCTCGGCCCTGTGACGGGGCTGCTGGCCCCCGCCGGGCCGCTCGACCGCCGCTGGACCATGGTCGGCGCCGACGGCGTTCGCGTCGTGCTGCTGATCATCGCCCCGCTGTGGATCGACTGGGTGCCCGACAGCGCGTACGCCTACCTGCTGGGCACGATCCTGCTCACCAGCGTCGCCGAGCGCGTCTGGGTCGCCGCCCGCGACAGCGTCGCCCCCGCGCTGCTGCCCCCGCCGCCGCCCGAGGGCGCCGCGATCCGGCCGCTTCCCGATCATCACGAGGCGCTGCGCAGGCTGTGGCAGCGCGGCGCCTTCCTCGCGCTGCCCGCCGCCGCGGCCGCCCTCGTCGCCGCCACGCTCGTGGGCAACCTGCTCGCCACCGGCGTCGACTGGTTCGGCGACCACCAGGCGGCGCTCGCCTCGTACCTCGCGGCCGGCTGCTTCGCGGCCTCCATCTCCGTGCTGTACTTCGTGAAGCTGCCCGGCGTCGAGTCGCGCCGCCCCGTCTCCCCGCTGGAGGGCCTGCGCCGCCCGGCCGCGGGCACCACGCCGGAGAAGGGGCGCACGGGCGCGATCTCGGCGTTGGTGCTGGGCTGCGCCGCGCTCGCCGCCGCCATCGCCGCCGCCGTGGCGGTCGCCGTGCTGCACGCCGGGGACCTGGGCGGCGGGCCGGTCACCTTCGGGCTGCTGGTCCTCGGCCTGACCGGCGGCGTCGCCGCGGGCATCCGGCTGGCGCCGGCTGTGCTGCCCTCCCTCTCCCGCCGCCGCCTGTTCGCCCTGGCCCTCGCGTGCACGGGCCTGGGCATCTTCGGCGTCGGCCTGATCTCCGACCCGGCCACCGTGCAGGCGACCGCCCTGGCCACCGGCCTTGCCGCCGGGATCGCCGCCCACACCGGGCACGTGCTGCTCGACCAGGAGACCGAGGAGTTCCGCAGGCCCCGGCTGACCCAGCACCTCCACGCGGTGCTGCGCGTCGCCATCGCGCTGGCCGCCGTCGCGGCCCCCGCGGCCGCCGCCCTGATCGGCCCGCACCGCGTCGAGCGCGGCGACTTCACCATCCACCACGGCGGCGCCGGCTTCACCCTCATGATCACGGGCGTGCTGCTGCTGCCGGTGGCGGCGTTCGTCCTCGGCCGGACCGACGACCGGCGCGGCGTGCCGCTGCGCCAGGACCTCGCCGAGGCGGTGCGCGGCGGCGAGGAGCCCGAGCTGGCCCCGGCCGAGACCGGCTTCTTCATCGCGGTCGAGGGCGGCGACGGCGCGGGCAAGTCCACGCAGGTCGAGGCGCTGGCCGAGTGGATCCGCGGCAAGGGCCACGAGGTGGTGGTGACGCGCGAGCCGGGCGCCACCCCGATCGGGCAGCGGCTGCGCGCCATACTGCTGGACGTCGAGGCCGCCGGGCTGTCCCACCACGCCGAGGCCCTGCTGTACGCCGCCGACCGCGCCGAGCACGTCGCCTCCGTGATCCGCCCGGCCCTGGCGCGGGGCGCAGTCGTCATCTCCGACCGGTACACCGACTCCTCCGTCGCCTACCAGGGCGCGGGCCGCGACCTGTCCGCGACCGAGGTGGCGCGTATCTCGCGGTGGGCGACGGGCGGCCTGGTGCCGCACCTGACCGTGCTGCTCGACGTCTCGCCGGAGACGGCCCGGGAGCGCTTCACCGAGGCGCCGGACCGGCTGGAGTCCGAGCCGAGCGAGTTCCACCAGCGGGTGCGGGCCGGCTTCCTGGCGCTGGCCGCCGCCGACCCCACGCGGTACCTGGTGATCGACGCCGGCCAGGACCCCGAGTCCGTCACCACGGCCGCCCGGCACCGCCTGGACCAGATGCTGCCGCTGTCCGAGGCCGAGCTGCGCGCCCAGGAGGAGGCGCGGCGCAAGGCCGAGGAGGAGCGCAGGCGCCGGGAGGAAGAGGAGCGCAAGCGCCGCGAGGAGGAGGAACGCCGCGAGCGCGAGCGGCAGGCCGAGCTGGCGCGGCTGCGCGCGGAGGAAGAGGAGCGCAAGCGCCGCGAGGAGGAGGAGCGTCGGCGCGCCGAGGAGGCCCGCAGGGCCGAGGAGGCCCGGCAGCGGGCGGAGGAGGCCAGGCGGCAGGCCGAGGAGGAGCGGCTGCGGCGCGAGGAAGAGGAGCGGCGGCGCCGCGAGGAGCAGATCGCGGCGGACCGGCGGCGCCGCGAGGAGGCCAGGCTGCGCGCGGAGGCCGAGGAGCGGCGCCTTGAGAAGCAGCGGCGGGCGGAGGAGGCCCTGCTGCGGGCGGAGCAGGCGCGGCTCGCGCCCCAGCAGGACGACGCCGAGACGGTGCAGCTGCCCAAGGTCCAGCCGGAGGGGCCTCGGGCGTCGCGGCCGTCCGGGGAGCCGCGGGGCCCGGCCGTCTCGGACAGCGAGGAGACCGCCGAGCTGCCGCTCGGCCACCCCGGCCGGGGCTCGGACGACGTCGGGGAGACCAAGCCGCTGCCGAAGATCAGCGAGGACGAGGCCGCGCCGCCGCCTCCGGGGGCCGGAGGGGCCGGTGGGCCCGGCGGTCATGGCCGCCGCGAGCGGCCGGAGTGGGCGGAGGAGACGCCCCTGGACGACCTGCCGACGCTCGCCGACGAGTTGCTCGGCCCCCGCGAGCCGGAGGACGAGGACGACCACGACGGCGGGGATGGTGGCCGCGGCGGGGGCCGGGGCCGGGGCCGGGGCGGGCGACGGCGCTAGGTGTAGTGGCCTGGGGCGTTGGTCAGCGCGGGCGGCAGGCGCGTCCGTTCGGCGGTGCCCGGCGGGCCCGCGAGCCGTCCGCGGAGTATCAAGGGAACATGAGGCGACTGCGGACGCGACGGATGGGCGTTTCGCTGCTGGCGCTCGCCGCGACGGCGGCCGTGGCGGCGTCGGGCCCCGTGTCCGGCTCTCCGGGCCACCCGGACCAGCAGGGCGAGTGCCCGGTCGGCGACCACCAGGTGGTCTGCGTCGATCTGGCGAGGGGGCTGCTGTGGGTGCAGGAGGGCTGGGACGGCCAGGTGGTCTTCGGCCCGGCGCCCGTGCACACGGCGTACGAGGAGCCCGGCGGCTGGCACCGCGTCTCGCGGCTGCGCCCGGCGTCCGGCCACTTCCTGACGACCCGGGACGGCGGCGGCGCCGGGGACGCCGGGGGCGGGGATGGCGGCGGGGAGAGCTGCGTTGCCCTGCGGCACGAGGACGGGCGGCACCTGTGGCCGGTGCTGGACGACGGCGACTGGGTGTACGTCTTCGGCCAGCCGCCGGAGTCGGGCTCCCGCTCCGACGAAACGTCTGACGAAACGTGCGCGTAGCGCCCCGGCCAGCCGGGACGCCACGCGCAGGTAGGTGAGCGGGCTCGGTTACGCGGTTACGCGAACTGGCTCCTCTCCACCCCGAAGGGCCGCTCCATCCGGATCTCCTGGCCCGCCTCCGCCTCGTACGGCCCGGAGCAGACCTCGTCCCGCTCGGGCATCTGGTAGCGCCAGGGCACGTTCGCGACGCAGACGTAGTAGGTGCCGGGCGGCAGGTCCTCGATGGCGCAGGTGCCGGAGCTGTCGGTGGTGCAGTCGGCGGCCGTCTCGCCGTTCGGCTGCACGATCTCCATGAGCACCCCGTGTACCGCTCGTCCGGTCCGCGCGTCCTCCGCGGCGGCGACGAAGCGCGCGGTGTCGTCTTCGGCGCGCGTGCCGCCCTCGTCGGCGTTACGGTCCTCGTCCTCGTCCCGGGTGGCGTCGTCCGCCGCCTCTTCTTCCTTCTCTTCCTCTTCCTCGCCCGTGCCGGCGAGGCAGTTGACGGAGCCGACGACCAGCTCGCCGCTTCGGGTGCCGGTGCGGTCGTTGAGCGTGAGGTGGAGGGCGTTGACGGTCAGCGAGCCGTTCGGCTGCCTGCTCTGTTCGTTCAGCACGGCCTGGCCGAGGTGGCCCGGCAGCCGGATGGTGGTGTTGGGCGCCGGCGCCTCCCCGAACTCGACATCGGGCAGCCAGGGCAGGCTGAGGACGGCGTCGGTGAGGACCGCCGCGCCGCGCGGCGTCATGCCGTCCTCGGCCAGGCAGGCGGCCCGGATCTCGCCGGAGGAGAGGCTGCCCAGGCGCATCTCCGCCAGGTCGATGTCCAGCTCGGCGACGCCGGCCTCCGCCCGGGTCTCGCCACTGCTGGCCTCGCCGGTGGCGGTGGCGGTGACGGTGTGCGCGGTACCGACCTCGCCCAGCGTCACGGCCGCGAGCTTGTCCTCGCCCTGGTCGCCGGGGTAGGCGGCGCGGCCTTCGGCGATGTCGACGTCGTCGCCGAGGCGGGCGCGGATGCCGAGGGCGGCGGCGGACCCGGTCTCGGAGTCGGCGACGGTGGCCTGCCTGCTGCTACGCGGTCCGCCCCGCCGCTCGTCGTTGCGTTCGCTCGGCTCGTCGGCCCGTGTGCCGTTGCCGTCCCGGTCGTTCCGGACGGCGTCGCTCCGGCGGTCGCCGCGGTTCTCGTTCCCCCGGTTGTCCCTGCGGTCGTTCCGGTTGTCCCTGCGGTCGTTCCTGTCGTTCCTGTCGTTCCTGCGGTCGTTCCGGTTGTCGTCGCGCTGGTCGGCGTGGCTCTGGGCGTGTCTGTCGTTGTGTCTGTCGGTGTGGCTGTCGGCACGGGCCGGGGCGGCCGGGGCGGCCACCACCAGCGCGGCCCCGAGGAGAACGCCGGCGAGGGCGGCGGCGAGACCACCGCGGCGCACGGTCGCGTACTGGGTGTCGATCATGTCGCAAACATCCCATATGACCGGCTTGGAGGCGTTCGTCATGGCGGTCCGCCGCCCCGAGGTTCCGCCGAACGGCCCCGCCGCTGTCAGTGGCCTGCCCCACAATGGGGCATGAGGTGAGGAGGAGGCTTCGGTGGCGGTCTGGGACGACCTCGTGGGTCAGGAGCAGGTGGTGGCGCAGTTGTCCGCCGCCGCGCGGGACGCGGACGCGTTCGTCACGGCGGCGGAGCGCGGCGAGCCGGCGGCGTCGACGGACCCGGCACAGGGCACGGCGCAGGGCGCGGCCCAGGGCTCCGCCATGACCCACGCCTGGCTCTTCACCGGCCCGCCCGGCTCCGGCCGGTCCACGGCGGCCCGGGCGTTCGCCGCCGCCCTCCAGTGCCGCAGCCCCGACCGCGCCCTCGGCGGCCGGCCCGGCTGCGGCTTCTGCGAGGGCTGCCACACCACCCTCGTCGGCACGCACGCCGACGTGGAGGCGATCCGCACCGAGCTGCTCACCATCGGCGTGAAGGAGACACGCGAGCTGGTGCGGCGCGCGCAGCTCTCCCCGGCCGGCGGGCGGTGGCAGGTCATCGTGATGGAGGACGCCGACCGCCTCACCGAGGGTGCGGGGAACGTGCTGCTGAAGGCCGTCGAGGAGCCCGCCCCGCGCACGGTGTGGCTGCTGTGCGCGCCCTCCTCCGAGGATGTGCTGCCCACCATCCGCTCCCGCTGCCGCCACCTGACGCTGCGCACCCCGCCCGTCGCCGCCGTCGCCGACGTGCTGGTGCGGCGGGACGGCATCGACCCCGACGTGGCGCTGACGGCGGCGCGGGCCACTCAGGGGCACATCGGGCGCGCCAAGCGCCTGGCGACCGACGAGCGGGCGCGCGCCCGCCGCGCGGCCGTGCTGCGTCTCCCGGAGCGGGTCGCGGACGTGGGCGGCGGCCTGCGGGCCGCCCAGGAGCTGGTCGACGCCGCCGCCGAGGACGCCAAGCAGCTCGCCGAGGAGCTGGACGGGAAGGAGACCGACGAGCTGCGCGCCGCGCTCGGCGCGCCCGAGGGCAAGCGGCTGCCGCGCGGCACGGCCGGCGTGATGAAGGACCTCGCCGACCGGCAGAAGCGGCGCGCCACCCGCACCCAGCGGGACACGCTGGACCTCGCCCTCACCGACCTCACCGGCTTCTACCGCGACGTGCTGGCCCGGCAGTTCGGCTCCTCCGTGGCCCTGGCAGGAGACGCGGCGGCCGCGGTCGAGCGCGTGGCGGCGGCCTCCCGCCCGGAGCAGACGCTGCGCCGCATCGAGGCCGTCCTCGACTGCCGCCGCGCCCTGGACCGCAACGTCGCGCCACTTCTCGCCGTGGAGGCGATGACCATGGCCCTGCGCTGAGCTACTACGCTCACTCCTACGTCACGCCACCAACGGGGGACCCCACATGCGCACCGCCCTCCCAGCCCGCCGCCTCACCGTTGCCGCCGTCTCCGCCGTCGTGCTCGTGGCTGCGTCCGGCTGCTCCGGCTCCGACGACGACCGCCCCACCGACCGCTCGCCCTCTCAGGCGCAGTCGCAGGAGCCCAACGGGCCGGACGAGTCGCAGGGCCCGCCTCGCGACGTCCCCGACGCCCCAGCGCTCGAGCCCCTCCCCGAGGAGATCCCAGCCGACCTCCAGGCGTACTACGACCAGGAGCTGGAGTGGGGCCCCTGCGAGGGCACCGGCGGCGCGGCGGGCTTCGAGTGCGCCACGCTCACCGTGCCGATGGACTACGACAACCCCGACCCGGCCACCGACCTCGAGATCGCCGTCACCCGCCAGGAGGCCAACGACCCCGGCACCCGCATCGGCGCCCTGCTGATGAACCCGGGCGGCCCCGGCTCCTCCGCCGTGGACTTCGCGCAGTCCTCGGCGTCGTACATCTTCCCGGCCGAGGTCCGCGCCCGGTACGACATGGTCGGGTTCGACGCCCGCGGCACCGGCCGCAGCCACCCGGTGGAGTGCCTGGACGGCGCCGAGATGGACGAGTTCGTCGCCACCGACGGCACCCCGGACGACGAGGCCGAGACGAACGAACTCGTCGACTCCATGGAGGGGTTCGCCGAGGCCTGCCAGGAGGAGTCGGGCGAGCTGCTGGGGCACATCTCCACCATCGAGACGGCCCGCGACATGGACGTGCTGCGCGCGGCGCTCGGCGACGAGCAGCTGCACTACGTGGGCTTCTCCTACGGCACGAAGCTCGGCGCGGTCTACTCCGGCCTCTTCCCGCAGAACGTCGGCCACCTCGTCCTCGACGCCGCCATGGACCCGCGCCTGCCCACCCTCGACACCGACCGCGAGCAGGCCGGCGGCTTCGAGACGGCGTTCCGCTCCTTCGCCGAGGACTGCGCGGGCAACGCCGACTGCCCGCTCGGCACGGAGGGCGCCGACGCCGCCTCCCAGCGCCTGAAGGACTTCTACACCGAGGTCGACGCCGAGCCCCTGCCGACCAACGACCCGGACCGCCCGCTGACCGAGTCGCTGGCGGACACCGGCGTCGCCATGGCGCTGTACGCCGAGTCGATGTGGCCCCAGCTGCGCGACGCCCTGAGCACCGCGATCAACGACGGCGACGGCTCCGGGCTGCTGGAGCTGGCCGACACGTACTACGAGCGGACCCCGGACGCCTCGTACGACACCAGCGCCTTCGCCTTCCCCGCCATCAGCTGCCTCGACAGCCCGGCCGGCACCACGTCCCCCGACGAGGTCCGCGAGGTGATCGACGCCTACGAGGAGGCCTCCCCGACCTTCGGCGCCGACTTCGCCTGGGCCACCCTCCAGTGCGCCGTCTGGCCCGTCGAGCCCAGCGGCCACCCCATCAGCATCGCCGCCTCCGGCGCCGCCGACATCGTCGTCATCGGCACCACCCGCGACCCGGCCACCCCCTACGTCTGGGCCCAGGGCCTGGCCGACCAGCTCGAGTCCGGCATCCTCCTCACCAATGACGGCGACGGCCACGGCGCCTACGCCACGGGCAACTCCTGCATCGACGACGCGGTCAACGCCTACCTCCTCGAGGGCACCAGCCCGGAGGACGGGACACAGTGCTGACCGGCACTGTGTAAACTGACCAAGGCCCGCCCGCCCAACCGGCGGGCCCCCCGCCGCCTTAGCTCAGTCGGCCAGAGCGACGCACTCGTAATGCGTAGGTCAAGGGTTCGATTCCCTTAGGCGGCTCAGAGAAAGTCCAGGACAGTTACCGGCTGACCTGGGCTTTTTCCTTGCAACGGGCAGACTGCCCCGGAAGCGTGACGACCTCCGCGCGGGCATGTGAGCCCGAGGTGAGCCCGGCGGTGGCCGGGGGCGGCTCTCGGAACGAGCCTCGCCGCCGCCTCGGCCGCCTCGGTGGCGATCTCCGGGGCGCGATGCCCCACGCTTCGCGCGCCTCCTCCTCGACCTCCTTCGACAGGCGCGGCCCGGCGGCGAGGGCCTCGCGCAGGAACTCGGTGGCCTCCTTCTTCTCGTGCCGGTCGTCGTCCACCTCGGCGGCTACCAGGTACTCGGCCCGGGAGTCGGACGTCCCGTCCCACTCGACCCGCGCGCCGCTCGCCGCCGCGCCGTGGCGCAAACGCGCACGTCAAAAGCTCGGAGTCCAGGCGGAGAAGAAGGGGTGGGAATGGTGGATGTCGCTCGCCGGAGCACCGGCGAGCACGGGAAGGGTGCAAGGGGGCCACTCCCGGAGACTGGCCCTGTTGCCCCCTTGACCGCCGTCCCCGACGAACCCGCCCCGCCCGCCGAGTCGCTTCAACTCCCCGACGCCTCATGATCCGCGACCGGTCGCGCCTCGCGCACGCGCGCGCAAGGCCGGGGACGCGAGCGGCTGCGCGCCGCCGTCCGGCCGCAGCGGGCGTGCGTCGGGGCGTTGCTACGGCAGGGCTGCCAGAGCTGCCTCCCACGGGTGGGCGTCCAGGTTCCCGTGCTTCGGCACGTGAGGAACCAGCTCCGCGTCGAGCCACCGTGCGGCCGAGGGTGTCGGAACCAGGCATACATCCCATCCGGCGGCCTGTGCCTTCTCGATGCCGGTGCGGATGCGCTGGGCAGGGGGAGCGGCGCAGGTGATCAGGTAGAGCACGCGGGAATCTGTCATGCGGGCAGTCAGCAGCGGCCGGCCAGGCCGCGCAACCGGCCCTCGGCCGCGCCGACGCCGAGCAGGCGAAGCTCTTCGACCAGGCGCCTGGTGCGCGGCCGGCAGTGCACCTCCTCGGGTGCTTCCCTTTTCGGCTTCGAGCAGCTGCGCGAGGATCATGACGGCGGTCTGCACGGCGAGGCTGGGCACCTGGCGGCTGGCGATCATCTCCGACATGCCGGCGGGCCGCTGGCGGCGTTACGACGATCTGGTAGAGCACGTTCTGCAGCGGCAGCTTCTCCAACCTCTCCGGCTGAGCCCGGAGCGTGGGTTCGGCATGACGTCAGCGACCCTCCATGGCTCTGCTTCATCGCAAAATCCAAGGTCCGTGATACGTAAGATGAATGATCGAAGCGCTTCAACGCCTGGCTGAGGTTAGGAGCCCTCAGTGGAGCGCACAAGCCTTGCGGCAGAAGTTCGAGGGGAATTGGCAACGTTACCGACGGGTTTCAGTGGGCACCGCAAGCCGTTGCCGCGCGATCTCTTGACAGAAGCAGGACCCTGGCTGAGTATCGAAGCGCTTCGATGAGGGGGTGTTCCCCGCTACTGCGGGGAACACCCACCGCTCCGCACCTCCGGACCCCGTCCCCCCACGCGTGAGGAAGCTGATCTCGTATGTCCTGGCTCCAACACCCCCACAGCCGCCGGAGAGTCATAGCGGCCACCGCCGGCCTGGTCGCGGGCGGCTCGCTGCCGGCGATGGGCGCGATGCGCGCGGCGGCGGGCACGACGGCCCAGCAGGAGCAGTTCACCAACCCGGTGATCTGGCAGGACTTCGCCGACCTCGAGGTCATCCGCGTCGGCGACACGTACTACTACACCGGCTCGAACATGCACTACTCGCCGGGCGCGCCCGTCCTGCGCTCCTACGACCTGGTCAACTGGGAGTTCATCGGCCACTCGGTGCCGGTCCTCGACTTCGGCGACGCCTACGACCTCAACGGCGGACGGGCCTACGTCCAGGGCACCTACGCGTCCACGATGCGCCACCGCCCCAGCGACGAGACCTTCTACTGGGTGGGCCAGATCGGCGCCCAGCGGTCGTACGTATACAGCGCCACCGACCCGGCGGGCCCCTGGACCCGGCACGCCGAGATCGGCAGCGTTTACTACGACGCGGGGCTGCTCTTCGACGACGACGACACCCCGTACGTGGCGTACGGCGCCAACGAGATCCATGTCGCGCAGCTCGCCCCGGACATGCTCACCGAGGTCAGGGACGAGCACGTGCTCACCAAGCCCGACGACATGCACTATATGGAGGGCGCCCGCTTCTACAAGATCAACGGGAACTACTACATCTTCGTCACCCGCCCGCCCAACGGCCAGTACGTCTGGAAGTCCACCTCAGGCCCCTGGGGCCCGTACGAGATGCGGGAGCTGCTGTTGGACCTGCCCGGCCCGATCCCCGGCGGCGGCATACCGCACCAGGGCTCGCTGGTCGACACCCCGAACGGCGACTGGTACTACATGGGCTTCATCGACGCCTACCCCGGCGGCCGCGTCCCCGCCCTGGCCCCGGTCACCTGGAACGCCGAGGGCTGGCCCGAGCTCCAGACCGTCGACGGAACCTGGGGCGGGACATACCCCTACCCGGTCACCCCGCACCCGCTCCCGCCGATGACCGGCGCCGACACCTTCGAGGGGACGGCGCTGGCGCCGTACTGGGAGTGGAACCACAACCCCGACACCGCCGCGTTCACCGTCGACAACGGGCTCACCCTCAGGACCGCCACCGTCACCGACGACCTCTACAGCGCCCGTAACACCCTCACCCGCCGCATCCAGGGCCCCACCTCCACCGCGACCGTCGTGCTCGAGTGCTCCGGGATAGCGGACGGCGACCGGGCCGGGCTGGCGATGCTGCGGGACACCTCCGCCTGGATCGGCGTCACACGGCAGGACGGCGTCAGCAGGCTGGTGATGTTCGACGGCCTGACCATGAACGCCGACTGGAGCACCAGCGGCACCGGCACCGAGCAGGCCGGCGCCGACCTCCCCGGCAGCCGCGTCTGGCTGCGCGCCGCCGCCGACATCAACCCGGGGCCGGGCCGCCAGGCGACGTTCTCCTACAGCACCGACGGCACCACCTTCACCCCGCTCGGCCCGGCCTTCACCATGAACGAGACGCCGAACTTCTTCATGGGCTACCGCTTCGCCGTCTTCAACCACGCCACCCTGGCCCTCGGCGGCGAAGTGCTGGTGGAAAGCTTCGAGGTGAGCACGCCCTGACCATCCGACGCGGTCCGGCCCTCAGCCGAACGGCGCAGTTCCGGCACGATGCGCTCCACGGCCATCGCGTCGTGCCGGAACTGCGCCTCGCGCAGCTCGTCCAGCGGCAGCCGCGCGGCGCGCTCCTCCAGGGCCCGCAGGGTGGCGACGCTCTCGCGGACGGCGGCGGCCGGGTCCTCGCGGTAGGGGAAGAGGTCGAGCGTGATCGCGTGCCGCCAGCCGATGGTGCGCACGACGTGGAGGAACTCCAGGGTCTCGACGAGGTGCAGGGCGCCCGCGGTCAGGTCGTCGTCCCACTCGCGGTAGTGGGCGTCGATCTCCAGCCCAGGTCCACGACGTTTCCGTCGGCGGCCTGGGCCTTTCTGGTGGCACGGCTGGCAGCAGTAGCGGCCCGCTGACGCGCGGTTCGGGCCGCCTCCCCGGCCGCGCCGCCCCCAGTGTCCTCGTTTCGTATCGGATTTCGTCCCGATGCGGAGCATCCGTATGCGCGTGCGATGATCTACCCGCATCGACGAGGTAACCCTAGGGGGGCACATCATGAAGCCAAGGACGCGCCATCTGCAGACGGTCGCGGTGGCGGCCGCTGGGCTGCTGGCGCTGACCGCCTGCGGCAGCGACAAGGAATCCGCTTCGCAGGGAGCGGACGGCCAGGAGAGCACCGACGGCGCCACGGGGGAGACCGGCGAGAGCGAGGCCGGCGAATCGCTCGCGAGCCTGCCCCCGGAAGAAATCGCGGATCGGGCCCAGGAGGCGCTGCAGTCCGCCACCTCGCTGCGCATGAGGACGCTGGGAGATCCCGAGGTGACCGGCATAGGTCTCGACCTCCACATGGACCGGGACGGCTCCTGCGACGGGTCCGTCACCCAGGGGGGTGCGGGCTCGGTCGAGCTCCTCGTACGCGAGGACGACGAGGTCTGGATGAAGCCGGACACCGCGTTCTGGCAGTCGCAGCTGGCGGTCGGGGACGCGAGCACGGTCAGCCTGCTCGACGGCAGCTATCTGTACGGCCACACCAGCGACCCGGAGATGTCGCAGTTGGCCGGGACCTGCTCGCTGGCGGCGCTGCAGGCGGACATCGAGTCCGACGACGGCTCCGGCGGCGCGGACCAGGTCGGCCCCGAGACCGAGTACAACGGCACCCCCGTCATCACCCTCTCCGGTCCCGACGATGAGGGCAACGAGGTGACGATGCTCATAGCCACCGAGGGCGAGCCCTACCCGCTGCTGGTCCGCACCATGGAGAACGGCACGGAGACCGAGATCGAGCTGAGCCAGTACAACGAGCCGGTCGAGTTCGAGGAGCCACCGGCCGAACAGGTCCTGAACGTCGCCGACTTCCGCAGTGGCAACATCGAGGGCTGACCCCGCGGCCCAGACCCGTGGGTGTGGTGTACGGCCATCCCACGGGCGCGGCCGACGACATCGCCGGATCGCCGGGGGGAGGGGGACTCCAGGTGCGAGGTGGGCATGGCGTGGTCCCTGCCCTTCCGCCTCGCGCTCGGAGTCTCGCTCCGCCCCTACCGCAACCTGCTCGACGGCAGCCCGTTACCGGGAACCCCGCTGCGCGTCGAGTGTTTCCAGGAGCCGGAGCCAGATCTCGCTCGGGGTCGGATAGCTCGGGACCGCATGCCACAGCACGCTCAGGGGTACGCGGCCGACGATGGCGACCGTCGCGGCGTGCACGAGGTCGGCGATGGCCGAGCCGACGAAGGTCGCGCCGACGAGGGTGTCGCCGGCGCGGTCGATGACCAGCTTGGCGCGGCCGGTGTAGTCCTCGCGCAGCAGGTACGTGCCGGCGAGCGCGGCCATGTCGTACTCCACCGTCTCGACGTCGAGACCGGCCTGGCGCGCCTGACGTTCGGTCATGCCGGCCGATCCGACCTCGGGGTCGGTGAACGTCACCTGCGGCAGGGCCCGGTGCCCCGCCGCGGTGGAGAGGCGGCTCTCGTCGTGCCACGCCGGCTGCCGCCCCACCGCCCGGGCGGCGATCGCCCCGCCCGCGACGCGCGCCTGGTACTTGCCCATGTGGGTGAGGAGCGCGCGGCCGCACACGTCGCCGATGGCGTAGAGCCACCGTCCGCCGACGCCCCCCACGGCCTGCTGGTCGTCCACGTCGAGATAGCCGCCGTCGGGCAGCCCCACCGAGGACAGGCCGATGTCGCCGGTGCGGGGGACGCGGCCCGTGGCGACGACGATCTCGTCCGCCGTCAGCGTCGACCCGTCGTCGAGCGTCACCGTCGCGGCTCCGCCGTGGACGCGGCCGGTGCCGGTGTCCCGGGCGGCCTCGCGGCGTACCGCCGTGACGGTGCGGCCCATCCGCAGCGAGACGCCGCCGGCCGCCAGGGCCGCGCCGACCAGCTCTCCGGCGAAGGGCTCCTGGCGGGAGAGGAGCCCGGCTCCGCGATGGACCAGGGTCAGTTCTCCGACGCCGAGGCCGCGCAGCCACGTGGCGGCCTCGCAGGCCACCACCCCGCCGCCCAGGATCGCGACGCGGCGGGGCACCTCGTGCAGGTTGGTGACGTCCCGGGAGGTCCACGGCAGGGCCTCGCGCAGCCCCGGCACGGCGGGCACGTTCGGGAGCGATCCCGTGTCGATGACGACGGCGTGCCGGGCGGTGAGCGTCCGGGTGCGGCCGTCGGGGTCGGTGACGACCACGGTGTGCTCTCCGGCCAGGCGGCCGTATCCCCGAACGACGTCGATCCCGGCCCCCAGGGCCCACCGGACCTGGGAGTCGTCCGTGAGGCCGTTGACGATGGCGTCCCGCCGCGCCAGCACGGCGTCGACGTCGAGCCGGGCGCCCGCGACGAGGGAGGCGACGCCGGGGAGGTGCCGCGCCGTGTCGAGGATCTCGGCGGGACGCAGCAGGCCCTTGCTGGGCATGCAGGCCCAGTAGGAGCACTCGCCGCCCAGCAGTTCGGCCTCGACCAGGACCGACTCCAGGCCCGAGGTCTGGCTGGCGTACTGCGCGGCGTTCTCCCCGGCGGCCGCACCGCCCAGGACGATGACATCCCACTCGGTGCGGTCGGGGTTCAGCGATGCCGCCATGGCCAGCACTTGTCCTTTCGCGTCCGCGTGCCCGGATGTACGCCCACCCTAGGGCGTGCCGCTCAGCCGAGGAGCGGGGCGAGCGCGAGGCGCAGGTCGCCGATGTGACGGTAGTGGAGGGCGGCCATGCCCGCTTCGCGCGCCGCGGTGACGTTGGCCGGGGTGTCGTCGACGAACAGGCAGCGGGCGGGCGTGGCTTCGAGGCGCTCGGCGGTGAGGATGTAGACGCGGGGGTCGGGCTTCGCGACGCCTATCCGGGCGGTGTTGACGACCGTGTCGGCGAGGTCGGTGAGGCCCTGACGGGCGAGGTCCCGTTCCAGGCGGGTGGTGGCGTTGGAGACCAGGGCCACGGAGGCGACGTTCCGCACCTGGCGCAGCAGGGTGACGACGTCGTGGTCGACGACGGGGACGAGGGCGGACCAGGCCGTGACGGCGGCGTGGGCGCGGTCCGCCGAGCCGTGGGTGGCGGCGAGGTCGGCGGCGACGGCCGAGCGCCACTCCTCGTCGGTGATCCGGCCGGTGATGGCGGGGTGCAGGCGGGCCGGTGCGAAGGCCGCGGCCGCCAGGGCGCCGGTGGGGAGTCCGTGGGCCTGTTCGAGCGCGTCGGGGGCGGGCCAGTGCCGGAGGACTCCGTCGATGTCGCAGAGCACGGCGTCGTAGGGGAGAGGGCGGTTCGGCATGGTTCCACCTCACCACGTGGGCGGATGGATGCGGCCGGGCTGTCCGCGTCTCCGGGGTGGGCGTTCGCGCCGTGTTTGTGGTGTTCTGGACGTCTGGAGAGGTCGCGAGAGGAGCGAGAGCGGGAGGCGAGGCATGGCAGCGGCGGCACAGGGCGGGCAGGGCAGGCAGGGGAAGCGGAGCGAGGTCGTCGGGGCGCTGATGGAGCGGTACGGGGAGCGCAGCTTCGCCGAGGAGGCGGAGATTCATCTGGGGAAGACGACCCCGCACGCGCTGTTCCAGATGTTCCAGCTCGCGGCGTTGACCGACGCCCGGGTCGATCCCGGGACCGCCGTGCGGGCCTTCGTGGACCTGCGCGGGCGGCGCTGGGGGACGGCCGGGCAGGTGCGGGAGGCGGGGGCCGAGCAGGTCGCGCGGGTGCTGGAGGAGGCCGGGTATCCGGCGAACGACAGCGAGCGGATCGCCACCGCCATGACGGACGCCGCGATGCACCTCCTGGAGGACCACGGCGGGGATCTCAATGAGCTGCGCGACGACGCCGACCACGATCCGCGGCGTGAGCGCGAGCTGCTGCGCCACTTCGCCGGCGTCGGCGACGGCACGGTCGACGCGTTCTGCCGCGAGGCGCAGCTGCTGTGGGAGGAGCTGCGGCCGTTTGCCGACAAGAAGGCGCTGGACGCCGCCGCCCGGCTCGACCTGGAGCGGGACGCGGCGGGGCTGCGCTCGCTGGTGCGCGACGACCGCGAGTTCGTGCGCCTGGTGGATGCGCTGGTCCGGGTGCGGCACGACAAGGAGGGGTACCGGGAGCTGCGGGAGATGGCGGCCTGATCACGCCGTGACGTGCGCGACGCCGGGGCGGCCGGCGGCGACGTACACGCTGGCGCGGGTGGCGATCGGCGCGCCGGGGCGGGCGACGTACGGGACAACCCGGTAGTCGGTGCGCAGTTCGGCGGGGGTGAGTTCGCAGCGGGCGTACCCGCGCTGCACGTTGTAGAACGCCATGTGCGGGTTTTCCGCCAGCCACAGCGCGCCCCAGTCGTCCGTGTCCTGGCCGTCGCCGCCCGAGCTGATGGACGTGGCCAGGAACTCCGTGCCGACCGTCGCCGAACCCGGGTCGTCGAACGCCGCCTTGAGGTCGCCCGCCACGCTGCGGTGCGCGTCCCCGCTGAGCACGACGAAGTTGTCCACGCCCCGCTGCCGCACCCCGTCGATCAGCCGCTGCCGCGCGCCCGCGTAGCCGTCCCACGTGTCCATGCCGAAGCCCTGGCCGGGACCGGCGACGGAGTCGCCCTGCATCATCACGACCTGGTTGGCCATGACGTTCCAGGTGGTGGGGGAGGAGGCCAGGCCGTCCAGCAGCCACCGCTCCTGCGCCGCGCCGAGCATCGTGCGCCCCGGGTCGAGGCGTTCGGCGCAGTCGAGCTGACGGCCCGTGCCGCAGGGCTGGTTGTCCCGGTGCTGCCGCGTGTCCACCACGTGGAACGTCGCCATGTCGCCGTACCGCAGCCGCCGGTACATCCGCAGGTCCGGGCCGGAGGGCAACGAGGCCCGCCGCAGCGGCAGGTGCTCGTACAGGGCCTGCAACGCCGACGCCCGGCGGGCGAGGAAGCGCGGGCCGGCGTGCTCCTCGCTGTCGATGCCGTCGGCCCAGTTGTCGTCCACCTCGTGGTCGTCCAGCGACACGACCCAGGGATGGGCGGCGTGCGCGGCCCGCAGGTCGGCGTCCGTCTTGTACTGGGCGTAGCGGATCCGGTAGTCGGCGAGCGAGAACAGCTCGTTCGCGGGCAGGTGCTCCCGGTGCGGGCCGACGGGGCTGGGCACCGCGTCCTCGTAGATGTAGTCGCCGAGGTGGACGACGACGTCGAGGTCCTCGGCGGCGAGGTGCCGCAACGCCGTGAAGTGGCCCTCGGTGTAGCTCTGACAGCTCGCGAAGGCGAACGCCAGCGAGCCGAGCGCCGCGCCCGCGGCCGGGGCGGTCCTGGTGCGGCCCACCTCGCTGAGGTGGTGCCCGGGGCGCCCGTCGGCGCGGAAGCGGTAGAAGTAGACGCGGTCCGGCCGCAGGCCGGTCACCTCGACGTGGACGGAGTGCCCGAGCCGCGGCGTCGCGTACGCCTCGCCGGAGCGGACGACGGTGCGGAACGCCGGGTCCTCGGCGACCTGCCACGCCACCGGCACGGGGCGCGGCGGCATGCCGCCCAGGCCGTCGGAGGCCAGCGGGTCCGGGGCGAGGCGGGTCCACAGGACCACGCCGTCGGGCAGCGGGTCGCCGGACGCGACGCCGAGGGTGAAGGGGTCGGAGCGGAGGGAGGGGTGAGAGGGGCGGGCGGGGTGGAGGCGCGGTGCGGCGTTCGGCCCATGCCCGTCCCCGTGCCCGTCCATCGCGGCGCTCCTCACGGGCGCGGCCGAGGCGCCGACGACGGCGCCGGCCGCCGCGCTGGCGCCGGCGCAGGCCAGCAGGCGACGGCGGCTGAATCCCGGGGACTCCGCGGCCTCCGACGACTCCGACGACTCCGACGACTCCGACGACTCCGACGACAAGGACGCTCCAAGGTGGCGAGCGGCCGCAAGAAGCCGCAGATGGCACCAAACGAGCGTGATCGAAGCAGAGCGTTCGATACGGAGAGCGATCGGGACGTGAACGCTCGAATCCGCACATCGACGCCAGGGCAAACCGGCGGTGTCAGACCCCGCTGGCAGACTGGACAGCCTCGCGAAGGAGGGGAGGTGCGCGTGAGGCTACTGCACACGTCCGACTGGCACTTGGGGCGCGGCTTCCACCGGATGAGCCTGCTGGGAGCGCAGGAGGCGTTCTGCGACCACCTGCTCGCCACCGTGCGCGAGGAGCGGGTCGAGGCGGTGGTGGTCGCGGGGGACGTGTACGACCGGGCGGTGCCGTCGCTGGCGGCGGTGCGGCTCTTCGACGAGGTGCTGCACCGGCTGGCGGCGCTGCGCGTCCCCGTGGTCATGATCTCGGGCAACCACGACTCGCCGCTGCGGCTCGGCGTCGGGGCCGGGCTCATCCAGGGCGCCGGGATCCACCTGCGCACCGACCCGGCGGGCTGCGCCACGCCCGTGACGCTGGCCGACCGGCACGGCGAGGTGGCGTTCTACGGCCTGCCGTATCTCGAACCGGCCCTCGTCCGGGAGGAGTTCGCGGTGGCGGCGGGCGGCGGGCACGCCGCCGTGCTGGGGGCCGCGATGGACCGGGTGCGCGCCGACCTGGCGGGCCGGGCGCCGGGGACGCGCTCGGTGGTGCTGGCGCACGCCGTGGTCACCGGCGGCCAGGGCTGCGACAGCGAGCGGGACATCAGCGTGGGCGGGGTGGCCTCCGTCCCGGCGGGCGTCTTCGACGGCGCTGACTACGTGGCGCTGGGCCACCTGCACGGCTGCCAGCAGGTGGGTGAGGGCGGGCGGCTGCGGTACTCCGGGTCCCCGCTGGCGTACTCGTTCTCCGAGGCCCGGCACGAGAAGTCGATGTGGCTGGTGGACCTCGACGCGCGCGGCGGCGTGCGGGCGGAGCGGGTGGCCTGCCCGGTGCCCCGGCCGCTGGCCCGCATACGGGGGCGGCTGGGAGCGCTGCTGTCCGACCCGGCGCTGGAGGGGCACGAGAACGCCTGGGTGGAGGCGACGCTCACCGACCCCGCGCGCCCCGACGAGCCCATGGCGCGGCTCGCCCGGCGTTTCCCGCACGTGCTGAGCCTCGTCTTCGAGCCCGATACGCCGCCCGGCGCGGCCCACGCCACCTACGGCGAGCGGCTGGCGGGGCGCGGCGACCACGAGATCGCCGAGGACTTCGTGGCGCACGTGCGCCGCGGGGCGGGCCCGGACGAGCGGGAGCGGGCCTGGCTGCGCGAGGCGCTGGACGCGAGCCGCCTGCCGGCGGGCGAGGAGCGGGCCGATGGCGGGCGGGGTGGCGACGCCCGGGCCGACCGGCCCGGCGGCGCAGGGCCCGGCCGCGCGGGGCCCGGTGGCGTGCGCGTCGGCCACGCCTCGGAGGGCGCGGCGTGAGGCTGCACAGCTTGACCCTCACGGCGTTCGGGCCCTTCGCCGGGACCGAGCGGGTCGACTTCGACCGGCTCGCCGCCGGAGGGATCTTCCTCCTCCACGGCCCCACCGGCGCCGGGAAGACGTCCGTGCTCGACGCCGTCTGCTTCGCGCTGTACGGGGCCGTGCCCGGCGCGCGCCAGTCCAGCGCCGTGTCGCTGCGCAGCGACCACGCCGCGCCGGACGTGCGCACCGAGGTCGTGCTCGACGTGACCCTCGGCGGGCGGCGGCTGGAGATCACCCGCCGCCCCGAGCAGGAGCGCCCCAAGAAGCGCGGCACCGGCGTCACCCGCGAGCGCGCGGCCACGCTGCTGCGCGAGCACGACGCGGCCACCGGCTCCTGGCGGCCGCTCAGCCGCTCCCACCAGGAGGTCGGCGCGGAGCTGGCGGGGCTGCTGGGCATGAGCCGGGAGCAGTTCTGCCAGGTCGTGCTGCTGCCGCAGGGCGACTTCGCCCGCTTCCTGCGCTCCGGTGCGGAGGATCGCGCCCGGCTGCTCGGGCGGCTCTTCGACACCCGCCGTTTCGCCGCCGCCGAGGCCCACCTGGCCGAGCGGCGCGGCGAGGCGGCCCAGCGCGTGCGCGCCGGCGACGAGCGGCTGCTGGCCACGGCGCACCGCATCCAGCAGGCGGCGGGGCAGGCGGCGGGCGACGACACGGGCCCGGACCTGCCCGCGCCCGGCGACCCCGAGCTGGCCGACGCCGTGCTGGGCCTGGCCGCACAGGCTCGCTGCGCCGCCCGCGAGCGGCTCGGCATCGCGCGCCTCGCGCTCAGCACGGCCGAGGACGCCCACGCCCGCGCCGGGCGCCACCTGTCCGGGGCCCGCGAGCGCGCCCGCCTCCAGCGCCGCCGTGCCGAGGCCCTCGCCCGCGCCGAGGCGTTGGCGGCCCGCCGGCCCGAGCGCGAGGCCGACCGCCGCCGCCTGGAGCGGGCCCGCGCCACCGACGCCGTCGCCCCCGCCCTGGAGCTGCGCGACGCCGCCGACGCCGAGCACCGCCAGGCCGCCGAAGCCGAACGCCGCACCCGCGCCCCGCTGCCCGCCCCTCTCGCCGAGGCCCCCGCCGCCCACCTCGCCGAACGCGAACGCGCCGCCCGCGAACGCCTCGGCGCCCTGGCCACCGCCCGCACCGCCGAGGACCGCGCCCGCGCCATCGACGAGGAGCTCGCCCGCCTGGAGCGCGAGGCCGCCGACGCCGCCGGGCTGCTGGCCGCCACCGAGGACCGCTTCGCCGCCTGGCCCGCCGCGCAGGAGGAGCTGCGCCGCCGCCTGGAGGAGGCCCGGGACGCCGCCACCCGCGCCGCCGCCACCGCCCAGCGCCTCGACCCCGCCCGCCGCCGCCTCGCCGCCGCCCGCCGCCGCGACGAGCTGGCCGAGGCGGCCGACGCCGCCGAACGCGGCCTCCTCGCCGCCCGCGAGGCCGCCGCCGACGCCTACGCGCACTGGCTCGACCTGAAGGAACGCCGCCTGCGCGGCATCGCCGCCGAACTGGCCGCCGCGCTCCGCCCCGGCGAGCCCTGCGCCGTGTGCGGCTCCGCCGACCACCCCCGGCCGGCCCGCGCCACGGACGACCACGTCGACCGCGCCGCCGAGGAGGCCGCCCAGGCCGCCCACCAGGACGCCGAACGCCGCCGCGGCGAGGCCCAGTCCGGCCTCGCCGCCGTCCGCGAGTCCCACGCCGCCGCCCGCGCCGAGGCCGGTGACGACCCGGCCGCCGAACTGGCAGCCGCCGTCGCGGAGCTGGCCGCCGCCCACACCGAGGCCGAGGCGCGCGCGGCCGACGAGCCCGCCGCCCGCCAGGCCCTCGACTCGGCCGAACGCGCCCACGCCGAGCTGTCCGAACGCCGCCGGCGCGCCGAGTGCGACGCCGCGGCTCACGCCTCCCGGCGCGAGGCGCTGCTGGCCGAGGGCGCCGCCCTCCGCGAGGAGATCGACGCCGCCCGCGAGGGCGCGGCGACCGTCGCCGAGCGCGCCGCCCAGCTCACCGCGCTGGCCGAGGCCCTGGCCGCCGCGGGCGCGGCGGTCCGCGCGGCCGAGGAGACGGCGGACCGGCTGAAGCAGGCCGACGCGGCGCTGGCGGACGCGGCGTACCGTGCCGGGTTCGCCACGCCGGAGGCCGCGGCGGACGCCGCGCTCGGCGCGGCGGCGCGGGAGGAGCTGGCGCGGCGGGTGGACGCCTGGCAGGCGGAGGAGGCGGCGGTGGCGGCACTGCTGTCGGAGACCGCGGCGGCCGTCCTCCCCGCCCACCCTCCCCCAGGCCCTCGGGGGCCTGGGAGGTACCCCCACCACGGGGCTCCGCCCCGGGCCCCCGAGCGGGGCGGGCCTGGGCCCCGGGCCGAGGCGGGGTCGGCTGCCGACGGCGGCGGCGAGGGCGAGGCGGCTGCCGAGACTGGCGCGGGGGCGGCCGCGGTGCGTGCGGCCGAGGCCGAAGCGGCCGCGTCGGCCGCCGAGGCCGCGTTGGATGCCGCCACCGGGCGGCTGCGTGCCGCCTCCGCCGCCGAGGCCGACGCTCGTGCCCGGTGCGCCGATCTCGACGCGCTCTCCGCCCGTGCCGCCGCCGACGCCTCCGCGTTGCTGCCGCTGCGCGCGACCTCCCGCCGCGTGGCCCGCCTGGCAGGGCTGGCCGACGGGACCTCGCCGGAGAACGCCTACCGCATGCGCCTGGAGACGTACGTCCTCGCCGCCCGTCTCGAACAGGTCGCCGCCGCCGCCAACGCCCGCCTGCACCGCATGGCCGCCGCCCGCTACACCCTCGTCCACTCCGACGCCAAGGCGGAGCGGGGCGCCCGCTCCGGCCTCGGCCTGCGCGTCGTCGATGCCTGGACCGGGCGCGACCGCGACACCGCCACCCTCTCCGGCGGCGAGTCGTTCATCGTCTCCCTCGCCCTGGCCCTCGGCCTCGCCGACACCGTCGCCCAGGAGGCGGGCGGCGCGCGGCTGGACACCCTCTTCATCGACGAGGGCTTCGGCAGCCTCGACGAGGACACCCTCGACGAGGTCCTGGGCGTGCTCGACGCGCTGCGCGAGCACGACCGCAGCGTCGCCATCGTCAGCCACGTCCCCGACCTGCGCGCCCGCATCCCCACCCAGCTGGAGGTGACCAAGACCCGCCGGGGATCCACGCTGCGGGCGGCAGCGGTGGCAGCGGTGGCAGTGGCGGCCGAATGATCCGTTGCCCGCGCCGCATCGGCCCGGCATGACGACCACCGGGGTGTGATCCCGGCCGACCGCCTCCACCTCCCTCAGCCGGGTCAGGTCAACTCATCGAGCGCCAGGGCCCATTGTCTCGGGACATGGCACAGTAGAAGAAGAGGGCGAAACAGGCAGACTCGGGCCGAGAGGAGTCCGGACGGTGGAAGCCCGGCTGATGCCAGGTACGGCGGAGGGCTGAGCCGTGCCGCGCCTGCCCGATCCCGCGCGTTCCCAGGCCGTGCTCGTCGGCGTCGCGGACTACGCCTCCGCCGACCTGGAGGACATCCCCGCCGCCCGCAACAACCTCTCCGACCTCCACGAGCTCCTCACCGAGGGCCGCCCAGCGCCCTTCTCCCCCGAGCCCGGCCGCGTGACCGTGATCCCCGACCCCGCCACGCCGCGCGACCTCGGCGCACCGCTGCTGACCGCCGCCCGCCGGGCCGAGGACGTCTTCCTCGTCTACTACGCCGGCCACGGCCTGATCGGCGACGAGCGGCGCGAGCTGTACCTCGCGCTGGCCGACAGCGACCGCGACGTGCCCTCGTTCACCGCCTTCCCCTTCGAGGGCATCCGCGAGGCGTTCCACGCCAGCCCCGCGCGGAACCGGGTGCTGATCCTCGACTGCTGCTTCTCCGGCCGCGCCATCAGCGGCGGGCTGACGGGCGTTCCCGAGCCCGTCGTCGAGCGCCTGGAGATCGCCGGGACCTACACGCTCACCTCCGCGCCGCCCAACGACATGGCCCGCTTCGTCAAGGGCAGACGGCACACGGAGTTCACCGGTCAGCTGCTGCTGGCGCTGCGCGACGGCATACCGGAGGCCCACGGCGAGGACGTGACCCTCGGTGCCCTGTACCGGCACCTGAAGCGCACGCTGCGCGCCAAGGGCCTGCCCGAGCCGCAGCAGTGCGGCACCGACACGGCCGAGTTCCTGGTGCTGTCCCGGCCGCGCGGCCGCGCGGGAGGACGCCCGGTCCTGGCCCCCGGCGGGCACGTCGGCGGCGTCGGGCGCGTCGGGCGCGTCGAGCGCGTCGAGCACGAGGAGCTGATCCGGCGCCGCAACGCCGGCCACCGGTTGGGCGAGACCGGCCACACCGCCGAGGCGGTGCGGGAGTTGACCGCGATCGTGCCCGACCTGACGCGCACCTTCGGCGCGGACGACCCCGCCACGCTCGTCGGCCGCGTCAGCCTCGCCCACTGGACGGGCCTGGCCGGCGACCCCGATCAGGCCCTCACGCTCGCCGCCGTGGCGGTCGACGACCTGACGCGCGTCCTCGGCCCCGACGACCCCGCCACCCTCGCCGGCCGCGCCCAGCAGGCGTACTGGACGGGCGAGACCGGCCGCCCTCGCGAGGCGCTGGGCCTGACCACGACCCTCCTGACCGACCTCGTCCGCGTCCTCGGCCCCGACGACCGCGAGACGCTCGTCAACCGCGCCCGCCTCACCCGCTGGACCGGCGAGTCCGGAGACCCGATGGCCGCCGCCCGCCGCGCGGCCGAGCTCGTGCCCGACCTCGCCCGCACGCTGGGCGACCAGGACCGCGAGACGCTGGTGACCCGCATCAACCACGCCCACTGGACGGGCAGGTCGGAGCGGGCGGGCGGCCCGCGCGAGGCCACGCGGCTGCTCACCCGCGTCGTGCCCGACCTGACCTGGAGCCTGGGCGGCGACGACCGGCACACCCTCGTCGGGCGAGCGCGGCTCGGCCAGTGGACGGGCGCGTCCGGGCGGCGGCGCCGGGCGCTGCGCCTGTACGCCGCCGTCGTGCCCGACCTGACGCGGACGCTCGGGAACGACGACCCCGAAACGCTCCTGGCACGCGGCCAGCTCGCCCACTGGACCGGCGAGACCGGCCGCCCCGCCGAGGCCGCGCAGCAGCTCGCGCTGCTCATCCCCGACCTGGAGTGGGTGCTCGGCCCCAACGCCCCGGCCACGCTGGCCTGCCGCGCCCGCGCCGCCCACTGGACGGGCGCGGAGGGCGACGTCGGCCAGGCCGTGCGGATGCTCAGCGGCACGCTGCCCGAGCTGCGGCGCGTGCTGGGCCCCGACCACGCCGAGACGCGGGCCGCCGCCTCGCTGCTCGGCGCGTGGCGCGGCAGGGCCGACCGCGACCGGCGGCTGCGGGCGGAGATCTTCTACGGGCGGCGGCCGACGGGGCGCGGCTGATGGCCCGGCTGGAGGCCCGCAGGGGGAACGACCCGCGCCAGGTCGGCCCGTTCCGGATCGTGGCGCGGCTGGGTGCGGGCGGCATGGGCATGGTCTACCTGGGGCGTGCCACCCCTTCCGGCCTGGTCGCGGCCATCAAGGTCATCCGCCCGGAGCTGGGCGAGGAGCCGGTGTTCCGCGAGCGGTTCCTGCGCGAGGTCGCGGCGTTGACGCGCGTCGCCGCGCCGTTCACGGCCCAGGTCCTCGACGCGGGTGTCGAGGGCGAGACGCCCTGGATGGCCACCGCCTACGTGCCCGGTCCCTCGCTCCAGTGGAGCGTCGAGTCCTTCGGCCCGCTGCCGGAGCAGTCGCTGCACGCGCTCTGGCTCGGCCTGCTGCGCGCGTTGGAGCACATCCACGGAGCCGGGCTGGTCCACCGCGACCTGAAGCCGTCGAACGTGCTGCTCACCGCCGACGGGCCGCGCGTCATCGACTTCGGCATCTCGGAGCACGTGGAGGCGTCCACCCGCCTCACCGCCACCGGAGCGCTGATCGGCTCCCCCGGCTACATGTCCCCGGAACAGGCGAGGGGCCAGAGCCTGGGCCCCGCCAGCGACCTCTTCTCGCTCGGCAGCCTGATGACCTACGCCGCCACCGGGCGGAATCCCTTCGAGGCCGACTCGGTGCCCGCGACGCTCTTCCGCGTGGTGGGGGAAACGCCCGACCTGAGCGGCGTTCCCGAGGCCCTGCGCGCGGGGGTGACGCTGTGCCTCACGAAGGATCCGCGCGACAGGCCCTCCGCCACTCAGCTGCTGGTCCAGGCCGTCCACCTCGACAGTCTCGAAGCAGCGGGCCTGCTGGAGTCCGGACGCTGGCTTCCGGCGCCGGTGAGCCTGGAGACGCTCCGGCGGGCGCAGATGGTGCTGGACCTCGACGAGAGCATGCGGGGCAGCCAGGGCGGCCGGGACGGCCCGGGCCTGGAGACGAAGACCGAGGAGGTCCCGGGGATCACCATGGCCCCCGGGCTCAGGTCCGCGGCTGTTCCGGCGCCGGACCTCGACGAGCCGGACGGCCCGGATGACACCGACGACACGGGCGGCGCGCAGGACGATACGGCGACACGTCCAACGCCGACTCCGGCCCTGTCCGCGCGTCCGGCCGAAACGTCGCGTCCGCCTTCACCCCCGGCCGCGCGCACCCGGCGCGGGGCGGGCGACGACGAGCCCCTGCGGACCGGGTCCATGCCCATGGCGCCCGAGCTGCCGCCGCCGCCCCGGATGCGGCGCCGCTGGCGGCTCTTTCGCGGCTGAGCGCTCGGCTCGCGCCGCGCCGGACGCTCAGTTGAGGATCAGCAGGACGACGAGGGTGATGAGGGCGACGACGGCCGCGAGCAGCAGGCAGCCGCAGCCCAGGAGGAAGTTGGCGCCCCACGGAAGGGGGTACTCGTCGTCCGAGCCGATGGTGGACGCGGGTGCGGGTGCGGGTGCCGCGTCCGGTCTCGGCGTCTCGCAGACCGCGCACGCCCGCGCCCCGGCGTCGTTGTACGTGTCGCACGCCGAGCACCGCCACGTCGGGGCCGGGCCCGCGCTCACGCGTCCGTGCTGATCAGGCGCGCCATCACCGCGCTGTAGAGGTCGAACGTCTCCTGGGAGACGGGCGCGCTGACCCAGTCCTCCCGGACACGCGGGTCCGGCGCGGGAGCCGGCGGCGCAGGAGCCGGCGCCGGCGGGGGCTGCCGGAACAGGTCGACGAAACCCATCCCGGGGTAGGCACGCCGCAACCGTCCCACGAAGATCTCGGCCCGTCCCAGGTCGGCGTTGCCGACCGTGACCCTGATCCCGAGCTTCGTGGTCGGGAGGCGGAACTGGAACGTCAGCGCCGCACCCCCGCCCTCCAGCGGGCCGGCCGCCAGCGACTCGCAGCACGACGCCGGCAGCGCGAGCGGGATGTAGCCCCCGGACAGCGTGACCCGGCTGCCGTCGCCGAACTGGACGTCGCCCGAGGCCTCCACGTGGAAGACCATCTGATCCTCGGCGACGCTCAGCCAGAAGCCCTCGCCCTGAAGGTCCGTCACAGGCTGTTTGCGATCGTCTCGATGATCTCGTCCATCTCGAACTCCTCCAGACCCTCACCGGCCTTCGAAGGGAAGTGCAGGGTCAGGTCCCACTCCTCGCCGATCGCCTCCTGCCAGGGCTCCTCCTCCGGCGCGAACAGCACCAGCCGCTTCGCCGACTGCTCCATCACGGCGGTCTGGCTGCGGGCGTAGCCCCACTGCTCGAAGAGGTCGTCCATGGAGCGCGGGATGTCCCTGGGGTAGTTCTGCGCCGAGGTGCCCACCGTGCCCAGCGGGTGCGCGGGCGCGTCCGTGAACATCACGATGACGTGGCGGCGCCGGTCCAGGCCCTTCTCCCAGGGGGAGTTGACCGCCAGGGCCAACGCCTCCAGGCCCGACTCGGGCACGTCGCCGCCGCCGGTGGCGAGCAGGCCGCGCACGAAGCGCTCGAACTCCGCCGCCTGCTCGGGCAGCCGCAGGAAGCCCGTCATCTCGATCGCGTCGGAGGGGTCGTCGCCGAAGTCGCGGAAGGCGATGACGCGGACGCGCAGCTGGCTGATCTCCTTGCCCTTGCGGGCCATGACCTCGTTGAGCCGCTGGTGGAACTGGAGGGCGCTCTCCTTCACCGTGCCGATCACGGGGTTCATGCTGCCGGTGGCGTCGATGCACATGACGATGTCCACGGCGTACTGCAGATTGCCCTGGTACTTCTCGATGTTGGCGCTCATGCGCTGACTCACTCCTCAATTGGGCCTACGGCTTGCGGGGTGTGCGGCCGCCGAGGTTGATCTTGACCCGGGACTTCTTCGGTGGGGTCGGCGTCTCGGCCTCGGGGGTCTCGGCAGACCCCGTGGTCTCCGTGGTCTCCGTGCCCTCTGCCGCCGGCGGCCGGGCCGGGGATCCGCCGGGCAGGCGGGCCGGGCGCACGCGGCTCACACGCCGTGGCGGGAGCGGCGTCGGCTGGGGTGCGGCGTGCAGGACGCACACCTCGGGGCCGATCCGCTCCAGGAAGGCGGCGACCGTCGGGCGGACGGCCGGATCCCGCGCGGTCATCGCCGCGATCAGCTCCTGCACCGGCGTGGCGAGGTGCTCGTCGATGGCCAGCGGCTCGCCGGCGTTGACGGCGTCGGCGGGCGAGCCGAAGCGGGCGTCGTACCCGGGCAGCGAGCCCGTCAGGTAGAGGTGGGTCATCAGGCCCAGCGCGAAGACGTCCACCGCCGCCGAGAGCTGCGCGCCCTCCACAGCCTCGTCGCCCTGCACGTAACGCCGCCACTCCGGCGCGCCGTAGAGCGAGTCGCCCGCGATCTCGTCCCGGCCCGGCGGGTCGCCGGCGAGGTAGGAGTCGTCGAAGTCGATGAGCTTGGCGACGTGGAACTTGGCGCCTTCCCGCTTCTGCACCAGCACGTTGGCGGGCTTGAGGTCGCCGTGGACGATGTCGATGTCGTGCAGCATCCGCAGGCTGGAGCCGAGCGTCTTCAGCAGCACCGACTTCGACGCCGGGCTGAGGGCCTGCGGCTCCTCCAGGCTGGTGGTGTCGATCCGCTCGGTCACCTTGTAGTACGTGCTGCCCTCGTGGAAGAAGTCGACGGCCAGGACCAGGTTGCCGCCGCCGCTGGCGTCGGGCCGCAGCAGCTTCATGATCGTGCGGTGGCGTTCCTCGAAGTCCTCGCAGATCTCCGTGCGTATGCGCCGGCTGGCCGCGCTGCCGCCGCCGCCCTCGCGCGGGCGTTTGGGCTCCAGGAAGCGCTTGAGGAAGTACTGCCTGCCGTCCTTCTCGGCGAACGCCCACATGCACTTGCCGCCGTCGGCGTTGGTCGGCTCGGAGACGATCCGGTAGCCGCCGATCACGTCACCCTGCTTCACTCGGCCACCTGCTTCACTCGGCCACCTCCGGTGGCATCAGCAACTCGTAGCTGGTTCGGTAGGCGTTCCAGGTCTCGTCCTGCCAGCGGCGCAGCGCGTCCTCGCCCCGGCCCAGCGGTGCGTCCCAGTACGGGTCGGTGAGCTGGTCGCGCCGCTCGGCGAAGGCCGCGTGCAGAGCCCCGAAGTCGTCGTCGTCGAAGCCCAGCGCCACCAGTGACAGCGACGCATCGTCGGCGGTGATGGGTTGCACCCGCTCCCGCAGGTGCTTGGCCCACTCCGCCATGCTGCCCGCGCTCCACAGCGTCTGAAGCAGGAGGCGTTCGAAGTGGGCGGGTGTGTGCACGTAGCCGAAGAAGCCGTCCGTGGCGGCCAGCAGCACGCAGGGCAGGGGGAACGGCCGGTCCGGCTGGTGGGCGTTCACGGTGAAGTCGCGGCCGGCGCAGATGACGTTCGTCATGGGCGGGTCCTGCCGGAGCTGGGCCAGGGCGTCGTCCTCGACGGTGTCGTCTCGGGTGAGGCGCCGGAGGCCGCCGCCGGTACCCGGGAGGAGGACGTACGCCCGCGAGTCGCCGGCCCACAACGCCCGCGTGCGGACCGAGTCCTCGGCCAGGTGGTAGTGGATGGCGGCCATGGTGGTCGGGAGCGCGCGGCGCATGGTGCCGGTGAGTTTGCTGCGGCGCACGCGGGAGTCGCGGGGCACGGCGGCGAGCACGCGCCGCAGCCAGCCGCGCAGCTCCTCCGGAGCGTCCTTCGGCGTGTCCTTCGGCTGAGGGGCGGCGCCGGTCACGAGGGACTGGAACCAGCACTCGGCGGCCAGGCGGGCCGCGCGGGCCCCGGCCCAGGCGTTGCTGTGGCCGCGCCAGGCGGGGGCGGCGCCGGAGCCGCCGGAGCCGTCGAAGACGGCGAGGAGGCCGTCGCGGGTGGGAAGGTGATAGGCGGCCAGCGGCTCGGCGTCCTCGCCGTGGCCGGGGCGGCGTTCGGTCCACACGGTCATGGCCTGGAGGCGGGGCGCCGCGCCGGACCAGGTCTGGTGGCCGCCCGGCTGCGGCGTGGACGGCTGGGGCGTGGTCGGCTGGGTCATGACGCCGCCGCCCCCTCGCCGCCGGTGCCGCCGCCTGGCTTGGGGCGCTTGGCGCCGGTGCCCCGGACGCGGCTGACCCGGCGTTCCCTCGGCAACGGCTCCTCCTTGCGGGCCACCACCTCGCCCACCACCACGTGAGGCTCGGGCGGGGGCGGAGTCTCCGGTGGGGACTCCGGTGGGGACGGGGGCGGGGTGCTCGGTATGGGCGGAACGGTGGGGGTGGGCTCCGGGGCCGCCGCCGCCTTGGACGCGGCGCCGCGCACCCGGCTGCGGCGCGGCGCCGCCGCGCCACGGAGGGGTTCGCTGCCGCCCTCTGCCAGCAGCTCCACCTGAACGCCCCTCAGCCGCACCGTCGAGTCGCCGCGCACCTCCCGCAGCTCGGCGTTGAGCGCCTCCTCCGCCTCGTGGTGCCGCGCGACGCCGTACCCCCTCGCCACCCCCCGCAGCCGCTCGCGGACGGGCCCGTACCAGGCGGCGGCCATGTCGCGGATGCCGCGCGCCACCACGTCGGCCGGGTCCGTCACCTGGCTCATCAGCTCGACGCGGCAGTGGAACGAGGTGGACGGGTCGCGGCTGGCCAGCCGCAGCGTGAAGACGAGCCGGTGTTCGGTCGTGTCCACCATGAACATGCCCTGGTATACGCCGTAGCGCGCGTCGGGCACGTGCTCGCCGGGACGGATCGTCAGCGCGGGCCCGGCGTCGGGCACCAGCACCAGCGCCCTGCCGGGCGGCGGCGGCCGCAACGGGCTGAGGAGACGCACCCGGGGCAACGGCTGACCGTCGACCACGGGGTCGTACGTCAGCGCATCCGTCGCCATCCCCTGTACCCTCCCTGCCTCGCTGTCCATTCTGGGTTATCAGCGCGCGGCAGGGAGGGGTCCCGCAGGAGTTGAGGTGGAATCCAGGTATGGCGGGCCGGACGTGGCGGTGTCGCGAGTGCGACACGTACGACGACGTCGGGGAGGGGAGCTGCCTGGCCTGTGACACACCCCGGCCGCGCCACGCCGCGTCTGCGACCATCGGGTCCGTGGTGGAGTACTCCCACGTCCACGACGACGGCGTGGTGACGATCCGTGAGGACACCCAGCAGGTCGAGGAGCAGGAGCTGCTCACATGACGGGCACGGGCCGGACGTGGCGGTGCGACGAGTGCGACACGTACAACGAGGTGGACGCATCGGCGTGTTCGGTCTGCGGCTCGCCAAAGCCCAAGCCCAGGCCGGCTCCCTCACCCACGCCGAAGCCCGCGACGACGCGCAAGTCCCCGCCACCGAGGAGGTCGAGCGCGTCCGCTGCCAGCCGGCCCCTGGGCAGACCGGGCAAGGCGTGGACGTGCGGCGCCTGCGGCGAGCGCAACGCCCCCGACGACTTCGTCTGCGACGGCTGCGGCACCGTCATCACGGTCGACGAACTCCTGGCCATACTCCGCGAGCCGCGCGAGCCCTGGTCCTACACGCCGCCGAGGCGCACCGACATCACCGCCTCGCGCACCCGCCCCACCACCCCCAGGCCGACGCCGACGCCGACGCCGACACCGACGCGGACGCCGGCCCGCCCCAGACCCTCCGACCCCACGCCGCGCAGCGGCACCGACACGGTGCTTGGCTGCATCGGCATCGTGATCATCCTCGCGCTGGTGGGAGCGTTGATCCTGGGTGTCGTCGCCCTCGTCAACTTCCTCGCCTCCGGCGGCGACGACGGCGGAGGCGACCGCGAGTCCACCGCCGCCGACGCCTCCCCGGCCGCGTCCTCGGCGTGCCCCGACCGGATCGCGTCACTGATCGACGTGGGCGAGGGCAAGGCGTTGTCGCTCGCGGAGACGTACCGGACGGCCGAGATGCGGATCACGGTCTGCCGGCCGACGGCGTCCGCCGATGACGATTCCGGATCCCGTTCCCCCACCTGCGTCATCGAGTTCGACGACGGCGGGGAGCCCGTGGTCACCTCCGCGCAGTGGGGCATCGGCGCCTACGACTGCGGCGACAGCCACTTCGGCCTCTTCGCCGTCACCATCTCCAACGACCTCGTGACGGTGTACGAGAACGGTGTCAAGACCGACGAGCAGGCGCTGCTCACGTGAGCAACCGCGGTGGGGGCCGGCCGGGTTCCTGTCCGCAACCGGCAGTGGTTCAACCCATTGACAGACCTATTGGTCTGGACCACATTCATACCTCGACATACCTCGACGGTGGCCACCGTTCCTCTCCTCCAACTCCCCCACCCCCACACCATGGAGGCGACGTGGACAGCACCTCATCGACGCACGCCCGGGTCCGGTTCCGGGACACAGTCCCCGTCCGCACGGTCGCGGTGGCCGCCGCCGCGGCGGCCGTGGCCGGGCTGACGGTCGTCGCCGGCACGGCCGACGCGGACAACGCGCCCACCGCCGTGCCGCGTCACGCCCTCACCGGGTACTGGCACAACTTCGACAACGGCTCCGTCGTCCAGAAGCTGGGCGAGGTCTCCGACGCCTACGACATCATCGCCGTCTCGTTCGCCGAGTCCACCGCCACGCCCGGCGCGATCGACTTCGCCCTCGACCCGGCCATCGGATACGCCTCCGAGCAGGAGTTCAAGGACGACATCGCCGCCAAGCAGGCCGAGGGCGTCTCGGTGATCCTCTCCGTCGGCGGTGCCAACGGCACGGTCGCGGTCAACGACGCGGCCTCGGCCGAGGCGTTCGCGGGCAGCGCCCTGGCCCTGATGGACGAGTTCGGCTTCGACGGCATCGACATCGACCTCGAGGCGGGCATCAACGCCACCTATCTCACCCAGGCCATGGAGACGATCCACGCCACGGCCGGGGACGACCTGGTGTACACGATGGCGCCGCAGACGCTCGACATGCAGAGCACCAGCACCGAGTACTTCCAACTAGCCCTGAACACACGGGACTTCCTCACCGTGGTCAACATGCAGTACTACAACAGCGGCTCCATGGTCGGCTGCGACGGACAGGTCTACGCCGCTGGCAGCGTGGACTTCCTCACCGCGCTGGCCTGCATCCAGCTGGAGAACGGCCTGGCGCCCTCCCAGGTCGGCATCGGCGTCCCGGCCTCGCCCGGCGCCGCCGGGTCCGGGTACGTGGAGCCCGCCGTCGTGACCGCCGCGCTCGACTGCCTGACGCGCGGCACCGGCTGCGGCCAGTTCGTGCCGGACCAGACCTATCCCGACCTGCGCGGCGCCATGACGTGGTCGGTGAACTGGGACGCGCACTCCGGCAACGCCTGGTCGAGCGTCGTCGGCCCGCACGTGGACGCGCTGCCGTAAGCCGGGTGCCGTAACGGGCGGTGTTGCCGCGACAGAAAAGAAAACAGATAGCACAGAGAGAAGGGAGAAGAGAAAAGAGATAGGAGATAAGAGGGAATCGGGCCGAAGGCAGAATTCGGCCTTTCCCTGGCGGGAGTTCTTGCCTCGCTTCGGCTCGCCCGTGGCGGGGCATGAACAGCCCATGGAATCCATGGAGTTAATTCCCGCTCACCCCATTGATCCCGCAGGTAGCGACATCTACGGCGAAGCGGCTCTGCTTCGCCGGCGCGGCCCGATAGTCTCGGTCGAACTCCCCGGTGGCATATTCGCCTGGCTCATCACCAGCCAGTCCCTGCTCAAGGAATTGCTGACCGACGACCGGGTCTCCCGCGATCCGTGGCGGCACTGGCCCGACTGGCCGGACGACGTGCCGCAGGAGTCGGCCTGGATGTTCCCCTTCATGGGCGTCCAGAACATGTTCAACTCCTACGGCGCCGACCACAACCGGCTCCGCCGCCTGGCCGCCCCGGCGTTCACCCGCCGCCGCATCCAGGCCCTCGCACCCGACGTCGAACGCATCGTCACCCACCTGCTCGACGCCATGGCCGCCACGCCCCCTGGCGAACCGGTCGACCTGCGCCTCGCCTTCGCCCACCAGGTGCCGATGCGCGTCATCAGCGCGCTGCTGGGCATTCCCGACGACCTGCGGCCCGTCATGGCCGACGTGTTCGAACGCTTCGTCGCCTCGCCCGAAGACCCGGCGCAGGCCATCGCCGTGGCCCGCGAACTCCCCCAGGTCATGGCCGGACTGGTCGAGCGCAAGCGCGCCGAACCCGGTGACGACATGGTCAGCTTCCTGATCAGCACGAGGGACGAGGACGGCTCCCGCCTCAGCGACGACGAGCTCATCGGAACGCTGATCCTCCTCATCGGCGCCGGGTTCGAGACGACGGAGTCGCTCATCGACAACGCCACGATCGCGCTGCTCACCCACCCCGACCAGCTCGCCATGCTCCGCGACGGCCGCGTCGGCTGGGACAGCGCCGTCGAGGAGACCCTGCGCTGGTCGCCCTCGGTCACGATCATGCCGCTCCGCTACGCCACGGAGGACATCGAGCTCCGCGGCGTACCCGGCGTTCCCGGCCTTCCCGGCATCCCCGGCGCCCCGGTGATCCGCAAGGGCGAGCCCATCGTCCCGAACTTCGCCGCCGCCAACCTGGATCCCGACCGCTACGGCGAGGGCGCGGACGTCTTCGACATCACGCGCACCGACATCGGCCACGTGGCGTTCGGTCACGGCGCGCATCTGTGCCTCGGCGCGACGCTGGCCCGCCTGGAGGCCAGGATCGCCCTCCCGGCCCTCTTCGACCGCTTCCCCGGCCTCCGCCTGGCCGTCGACCCGGCCGACATCACGTACTTCCCGAACCCCACGCTGCACAGCCCGCGCGCCGTTCCGGTGCACCTGCGTCGGGGCTGAGGGCTCGCCGGGTGCCGCCAGGTGTGCGAATATCTGCGCACCGAGCGGCGCCAACGGCCGTACGGTGGGAGCGCGTCGGGTCCATGGGGGAGGAAGCGCGATGCAGGAGATGGGGCCGAGAGATCCACGGCAGGAGGGCACCCCGCCGGAGCCCGAGCCCACTCCCGGCCCCGCCCCGGCGTCCCCGCCTCCACCCCCACCCCCGATGCCGCCGTCCCCGCCGCCCGCGCCGCCCGCGTACGGGGCCGTGCCGCCGTCGCCTTACGCGCAGCACTCCCCGTACGGCGGCGGCCCGCCTTACGGCAGCGTGCCGCCACCGCCACCACCGCCACCACCGATGCCGCCCGGCCGCCCGGGCGGCGCGAACCGCCGCAACGTGCTCCTCGGGGCGGCGGCGGTCGCGGGCGCCGCCGGGCTGGCGGCCCTGGGGGCACGGCTGTTCCTGTCGGGCGACGACGGCGGAGACGGAAACGGCGGCGATGACGGGCCCGACGCGAGTCGGCGCCCGTCCGGCAGCGGCGACGAGGTGACCGACGACCCGACGACGCCCGTGCCGGTGACGCTGACGTGGTGGCACACGGGGGTGACCACGGAGGAATCCGCCGTCTACGACCAGTGGGCCGCGGATTTCGAGGAGGCCCACCCCTGGGTGACCGTCGAGCCCTCCGTCGTCCAGCCCACGGATTACGAGCCACGGCTGAGCACGGCCATCGTGGCCGGCGAAGCCCCGGACGTCTTCCTCACCTGGCGCGGCATGCTGACCCGGCACGCGGCCGACGGCCTGCTCGCCGACCTGACCGAGGCGGCGACCCCGGTGGCCGGTGACTTCCTGCCGCCGCTGCTCGACACCTTCCGCTTCGAGGACCGCCTCTACGGCATCCCCACCCAGTCCGGGGTCGTCGGCTTCTGGTACAACCGGCGGCTGTTCGACGAGGCCGGCGTGGCGCCGCCCGCGACCTGGGCGGAGTTCCTCGACGCGGTCCAGACGCTGCGCGGCGCCGGTACCACGCCCGTGTCGCTGTCCGGGGCCGACCCCTGGACCTGCTCCTCCTACTGGACCTACCTGGCCCTGCGGGCGGCGGGCCCGGACGCCCTTGAGTCGGCGCTGAACGCCGGGGACTTCTCCGCCCCCGAGTTCGTCCGGGCCGGCGAACTGCTCCAGGAGCTCGCCGGACGGGACGCGTTCGCGCCGGGCTTCGAAAGCGCCACGTGGGCGGAGCAGCAGGCACAGGTCGGCACCGGCGCGGCCGCCATGGAGCTGACGGGCCAGTGGGCACCCGCGATCTACGAGACGTTCGCCGGATCGAACATGGACGAGATCGGGTTCTTCCCGTTCCCCACGGTCGACGGCGAGGCGGGGGCGGCCACCGAGGCGCTGGGCGACTGCTCCGGATTCGCCGCCGGGAGCGACGCCCCACCCGAGGCGGCGGACTTCGTGCTCTTCCTCGCGGGACGGGCACAGCAGGCCGCCCTGCTGGACCTCGGCAACACGCTTCCCGTGCTCCGCGACTCAGTCGACCAGGTTCCCGAGGGCCCGCTCCGGGAGCCCGCCGAGACGGTCTCCGAGGCGACCGGCTTCCTCCTCAGCTGGGACCAGCTCGGCCGCGGTGACCTGAACGAGCGCATCGGACAGAACGTCGTGCAACTGCTCACCGGAGCCACCACCGCCTCCCGGGCCGCGGCGGACATCAGCCAGGCGGCGGCCGAAGGGATGTAGCGCGGATCAGCGGCCCGTCGCTCTCATTCTCGGTGTTATTTTCGGATGTTATTTCCTGCACCACATCTGTTCTTCTTCGGGCTCCTTCGAGTTTCCCTCGGCCGATTTTCTGGAAGTTTCTCAATATCACTCAACGGCGAGGGAAAACAGGGGGCAGATCGCCATGCAATCGATGCCGGCCGCGATGACGGCGTCGCCGACCACCGGCCTGTACCGGGCCATGACGGGAATGGCCGGCCCGCACGCGGTGGCGTACCGGGGGCCGGTGGGCGTCGCCGCGCGGGCGGTGCGGGACAGGACGGTGCTGGTGCTGGGGGCCGGGGTCGGCGGCCTCACCGCGGCGTACGAGCTGCTGAAGGCCGGCGCCGCCTGCCGCGTCATCGAGGCGCAGGAGCGGCCCGGCGGGCGCAGCTTCACCGCCCGCAACGGCTCGATCATCCGGGAGCGGCACGGGGACGTGACGTGGGAGCACCTGTGCCCGATCGACGAGGGGCTGTATATCAACCTCGGTCCCGGCCGCATTCCCCACCACCACCGCCGCGTGCTGGATTACTGCCGCGAACTCGACGTCCCGCTTGAGGTGTACGTGATGGAGACGGCGGCCAACCGCCTCCACACCGACCGGGGCTTCGAGGAATCCTTCGTGGTCAATCGCCGCGTGACCCACGACACCCGCGGCTACATCGCCGAACGCCTGGCCCGGTCGCTGCTGGACAACGGCCTGCCGCCCCTGGATGCGGAGCGGCGCGCGCTGTGCGATCTGCTGCGCGCCTTCGGCGACCTGGACGAGAACTACCGCTACCGGGGCTCCACCCGCGCCGGATACAAGGGCCCGCTGTCCATCTACGACCCCTGGGAGGACCCCGAGCCCGCGCCCCCGCTGGATGTCGACCGGCTGCTGGCGTCCCGGTACTGGGAAGCCACCCACTTCTACCAGCCACAGGAGTATCTGTGGCAGCCGACGATGTTCCAGCCGGTCGACGGCATGGACCACATCGTGCGGGCGCTCGTCCGGGCCATCGAGGACACGGCCGTCCCGGGGGAACAGCCCATCCTGCTGGACTCCCCGGTGACGCGCGTCGAGCTGCTCCGCGACGGCGTCCGCGTCCACTGGGAGGGCGGCCCCGAGGAGGGAGAGCCGGCCGACTACTGCCTCAGCTCCATCCCGCTGCCGGTGCTGAGCGAGTCGGTCGAACTGGTCGGCTTCTCCGACCCGTACCTGGAGGCCATCGACCACGTCCGCTTCGCCCCGACCTGCAAGGTCGGCTCGCAGGCCAACCGGCGCTTCTGGGAGTCGAACGAGGAGCAGATCTACGGCGGCATCAGCTACACCGAGCACCCGATCACCCAGGTGTGGTACCCGTCGAACGACTACCAGCGCGAGGACGGCAAGGGCACCCTCACCGGCGCGTACAACTACGACGACGACGCGCTGGCCATGGGCGAGATGAGCTGGGAGGACCGCCTGGAGCTCGCCCGGGAGGGCGCCCGGCAGCTCCACCCCGGCAGCTGGACGGACGCCGCCGTCCCGCTGGCCCTGGGCGTCTCCATCGCCTGGCACAAGGTCCCCTACCAGCTCGGCGGCTGGGCGGACTGGGCGGTCGGCAACGCCAAGGACACCGAGATGTACCGGCGCCTCCTCCAGCCGGACGGCGCGTTCCACGTCCTGGGCGACCAGGTGTCCTCCCTCCCCGGCTGGCAGGAGGGCGCGATGATGTCCGTCGAGTGGGTCCTCGGCCAGCTCGACGGCACGCAGCCCACGGTCGTGCCGCAGGTGGTGCGCGTGCCGGACGTCAAGTCCCTCACGCAGGGCCGCGCCTTCGGACCGGGCCGGCCCTGACAGGCCATCTCACGGTGGGCCGCGCCGCGCGCCCGCGCCCGCGCCCGCGAGTCTCACCTGGTGCGATAGGCGTCGATGATGGTCTGGGTCGTGGTGTTGCCGTCGGCGTCGACGGCCTCGGCCCTGAACGAGACGGTGCCGCCGGCCGCCGGGTTGGTGACCTGGATGGCGCCGTTCTCGACCGGCACCTCCAGACACGTCTCGCCGCCGTCCGTGGAGACGGAGACGGTGAGCGAGCCGGGAGGGCCACCGGCCGCCGAGCCCTGGACGGTGACCGGCACGGTCATGGTCTCGCCGGCCGGCGCGGTGCTGTCCAACGCCAGGTCCGGGGTGAAGCGGATCGCGGAGGCGGGCAGCGGGGTCCGCTCGTCGGTGCGGGCGGAGGTGAACGTGTAGGAGGCGGTGACCTCGGTGCTGACATCGGCCGCCACGCCGCCGCGGCGGGCCGTGGTGACCAGCTCGTAGTCGGCGATGCCTGCCGGGACCTCGAACGTGCTCTCGTCGATGATGCCGTCGGCGGTGGCGTACTCCTCGCCGTCGCGGTAGAGGGTGGTGCTGTCGGCTCCGTAGTACAGCTCCCCCTCGCCGTGGTGGCCGGCGCCGTCGGCGAACAGGTTGACGGTGCCGGAGATGGTGTCGCCGTCCCGGACGAGGCCGTCGCCCTCGCCGATCATCGGCCCGTACACCCCGGTGTTGCAGGTGATCTCGTACCTCTCGCCCGCTTCGTACGCCCGAGGCGGCTCGGCGTACGTGACGTCGCCCTCGGGGTAGTCGCCCGAGCGGATGCACTGCGGCGCCCAGCTGCCGCCCGCCGCCGGCACGAAGACCTGGCTGACGCGCGGCAGGCTGAGGCTCCACTGGGCGGAGCCGCCCAGCAGCGAGGACTCCATGCGCAGCCAGCCGAAGCGGGGGGAGTCCATCGACTCACCCTGCCGGACGGTGACCTGTGCCAGTTCGTCCTGCGTGGTGTGGTGCGTCAGCCCGGTGTAGAAGGCGCCGTCCTGGTTGGCGACGCCGATGTAGTGCCGATAGCCCGCTGCCACCTGGTGCGGGCGTAGCCGTCGATCTCCCAGCCGTCGGCGGGCTGCCCGATCTGCGCGGTGCGGAACCCGTCCGGCAGCTCCGCCGAACAGCAGTCGGCGTGCCAGGCCCCCCGATGCTCTCCCCGCCGTCCTCTCGGCGCAGCAGGAAGCCGGCCTCCAGCCTCCGCTGCTGGGCCTGGTCGTCCGGCACGGTCATCTCGACCTCGCGCGCTTCGTTGGCGTCGGCGGAGAGCGTGGTGTCCCTTACAGAGCCGCCGTCAGATCCTTGGCCATCAGCGTGAAGCCGAAGCACTGGCGCACGTTGTAGACCGTGGCGTCCATGCAGTACGAGGGCGAGGTCGTGGCGACGGCGTCCTCCAGCATCAGCACGTCGTAGCCGAGGTTGGCGGCGTCCATCAGGGTCGCCAGGACGCACTGGTCGGCGTTGACGCCCGCGAGGAGGAGGGTGTCGGCGCGGAGGTTGCGCAGGACGCTGTCCAGCTCCGTGTCGTAGAAGCCGCTTATGCGGTACTTGGCGACGTGCAGGTCCTCGGGCGCGGGGGTCAGCTCGGGGACGATCGCGGCGGAGGGGCTGTCGCGTTCGAGGACCCGGCCCGGGGCGCCGGTGGTGAGGGGGTCGCCGATGCCGCCGCCGGTGCCGTCGGGGTCGTAGACGTGGAGGACGCCGGGCGGGAGGTTGGCGCGGTCGGGGCGGTTGCCCCAGTTGAGCCAGATGACCGGGACGCCCGCGGCGCGGAGGGGCGGGAGGAGGGCGTCGAGCACGGGGATGGGGGCGCGGGCCGGGGTGACGTCGACGCCGATGGAGGCGAGCCAGCCGTCGGGGGCGCAGAAGTCGTTCTGCATGTCGACGACGATCAACGCCGTGGCGGCGAGGTCGAGGGTGACCCGCTGGGGGAGGGCGGGGACCGTGACCGGGCGGCTGGGGCGGGGCGGGCGGACCAGGCTGATGGCGTCGTCGGGGGTGGCGGTCCAGGCGTTGCGGGCGTTCGGGCCGATCAGGGGCACAGATCCTCCAGCAGGTCGAGGAGGGGGAGGTCGGAGCCGGGGGCGGCGATGGCGCAGACGCCGACGGGGAGGCCGTCCACGCGGAGGGCGGGGGCGACGACGGCGGGCAGGCCCGCGAGGGAGGCGAGGTGGGTGAGGCGGAGGGTCGCGGCGCGGATGGATTCAACCTCGGCGGCGGAAGCGTCCACCTTCGGGGCCGGGCCGCTGGCGGCGGGGAGGATCAGGGCCGTGCCGGGCGGGAGGGCGGCCACGAGCACCTCACGGGCCGTGGCGAGGGTGCGGGCGGCGGCGGCCAGGGCGTCGGGGGTGACGGAGCGGCCGAAGGCGAAGCGGGCGGCGATGTCGGGGGAGACCGAGTCCGGGTGGGCATCCAGCCAGCGGCCGTGGGCCCGCCAGGCTTCGGCGGCCTGGACGGTGCGGAAGGCCGCCAGCCAGGAGTCCAGGCCGGAGAGGTCGAGCGCGGCGGGGGCGTGGGTGGGGAAGAGGGACCGGGTGGCGGGGGTGGCGAGGGCGGTGAGCGTCGGGGACGACACCAGTGTGTGGATCGCGGGTGCGCCGGGATCGGCGAAGAGGCGGGCGGCGGTGCGGAGGAGTCCCGGGTCGCGGGTGAGAAGGCCGGGAGTGTCGAAGGAGGGGGCCAGGGGGAGCAGGCCCTCGGACGGGATCGTGCCGTGGGTGGGGCGCCAGCCGTACAGGCCGCAGTAGGAGGCGGGGACGCGGATCGAGCCCGCCGTGTCGGTGCCGAGGCCCAGGTCGGCCTCGCGCGAGGCGACGGCCGACGCCGGGCCGCTGCTGGAGCCGCCGGTGATGCGGCCGGGGGCGGCGGGGTTGGGCGGGATGCCGTAGTGGGCGTTGGCTCCGGCGAGGGAGAAGGCGAACTCGTCGGTGTGGGCGATGCCGACCGCATCCGCCCCGGCGTCCAGCAGGCGTTGCACGGCGGCGGCGTGGCGGGGTTCGGGAGTGGCCTCGGCCAGGAACGCCGGGTTGCCGGCGCCGATGGGGTGGCCGGCGACGGCGAAGAGGTCCTTGACCGCGAGGCGGGTCCGTGCGAGAGGGCCCGAGGATGCCCCGGCCGCCAGGGGTGTTCCCGTCACGCGCCAGACGCTGCTCATGCGAGGGCGGCGGTACGCAGGACGGCGAGGTCGTCGGCGTCGAAGGTCGTGGCGGGGCCGCGTTCGATGAGGGCGGCGAAGCCCTCGTCGGGGGACATGATCGTGAGGGTGTAGAGGCGTTCGGTGGTGGAGGCGTTGGTGATGCGGTGGCGGGAGCCACGGGGGAGGACGAGGACGTCGCCGGGGGCGAGGTCGCGGGTGTGCTCGTCGCTGGCGGCGCGGCCGTGGCCGGAGAGGACGACGAAGGTCTCGACGGCGGTGTCGTGCCAGTTGAGGGGCTGGGAGCCGCCGGGCTCCCAGATCTCGAAGACGACGGTGGTGGGGGAGCCGTCGGCGGGGCCGGTCAGGACGGCGAGCTTGACGGTGTCGCCCGCCGTGATGTGGTGGGGAGTGAGGGTGCGCAGGGGCTTGTGCAGGGGCGGGGCCGTCACCGGGGCTCCTTGGGGTCGAAGCGGGCGCATTCGCGCAGGGCGGCGGCCGTGCGGGTGATGGCGGCGTCGATGAGCTGCGCGCCCAGCTCCGGGGTGGCGCCCGTGGGGTCCCCGATGACGCCGTTGCCGGAGAGGTCGTCGCTGGTCCAGCCGAAGGGGACGGGCTTGCCGAAGCCCACGTGGTCGTAGGAGGCCAGGTGCTCGGGGACGGAACGCCGGGCCTGCGACATGTCCACCAGCTCGGGGTGGAGGTGGAGCATGGCGGAGGTCTCGTTCAGGCCCGCGTGGATGCCCATGCCCAGCTCGGCCGGCGGCGAGGCGCCACCCTGGTCGGCGGGGAGGGAGGCGTGCAGCAGGAAGGTGAACAGGCCGTAGTTGACGCGGAGTTCGCGGATGGCGACGCCGAGGAGGGCGCTGTTGCCGCCGTGGCCGTTGAGGAACGCCAGGCGGCGCACGCCGCTGGTGGCCAGGGAGCGGCCGATGTCGTCCAGGACGGCCAGCAGGGTCGTGGCCGACAGCCACAGGGTGCCGGGGGACCAGGCGTGTTCGTTGGACTTGGTGTAGGCCAGCGGCGGGAGGAGGGTCACGGGGCAGGAGTCGGCGGCCAGGCGGGCGCCGCCCTCGGCGACGGCGTTGGCGATGAGGTAGTCGGTGGCGACCGGCAGGTGGGGGCCGTGCTGTTCGAGGGAGCCGACGGGGAGGACGGCCAGCGTGTCGGCGGGGAGGGCGGCGACCGCCGGCGCGGACAGGTCGGCGAAGCGGGTGAGGGGCATGGCGTGCACGCGGACCCTTCAGGCGTTGTGCGGGAAGAGCAGCTTGCCAGGGTTGAGCAGGCCCAGCGGGTCGGTGGTGCGGGCGGTCGCGCGCACCAGGTCGACGCGGCGGTCGACGTACCAGTTGTGCACGTCGTGGACGCGCACGCCGAGCGCCTCCAGCGACTCGATGCCGTCGTAGACGGTGGCCTCGTCCTCGAACAGCGCCATGAGCATCCCGACGGGCCCGGTGCGCATGCCCTCCAGGTGGAGGATGGTGCCGGGGTAGACCGCCTTGATCGCGGCCGGGTCGCCCCGCAGCACCTCGCCGCCGATCTCCAGGTGGAAGTAGCCCTCCTTGGCCTTCATCAGGTGGTAGGTGGGGTGGTTGAAGGAGAGGGAGGAGATCAGGCCCGGGCCCTCGGGGGCGGGGCGGATCTCCAGCACGCGCCCGCCGTGGCGTTCGACGAGGGTGCGGGCGTCCGCCACGGCCTGCTCCTCGACGATGGCGCGCAGGCTGATGCTCGCCGGGTCCAGGGCGGTGGGGTCGGGGGCGAAGGTCCCGACCAGGGCCGGCTCGTCGAGCGAGACGAGGCGGGGGGCGGGTTCGAGGCGTACGAAGGAGCTGAGGGCGTCCGTCGCCGCCGTCCAGCGGGCGGGGTCGAAGGCGGCGAACAGGCCCGTCCAGGCGCGGGCGTCCTGGAGGCTGACGGTGGCGGTGGTGTTGATGCCGGTGGTGCCGTAGGCGTGGATGTACGGCAGCGCGTCGGCGCCGCGCACCGTGAACGCCGTGGCGTCGGCGGTGCACGGCACCACGGTCAGCTCCTGGACGAAGCCGTCCGCGTTGGTGCCGTGCACCAGGGAGCCGGTGCCGCCGTTGCCGCCCGAGAGGAAGCCGCCGAGGCTGGTGCCGAAGGTGGAGGGGAACATCCACAGCTCCTGCCCGATGGTGCGGGCGTGGGCCTCCAGGTCGGACATCTTGGCGCCCGCCTCGGCCCTGATCCAGCCCTCGCCGGCGTCGAGGATGCGGTTGCAGCCGGCGAGGTCGAGCACGGCGCCGCCGGCGAGCGGGATGGCCTGGCCGTAGTTGCCGGTGCCCTTGCCGCGCGGGGTCAGCGGGATGCGGTGGCGGTGGGCCAGCGCCACGACGCCGGGGACCTGCTCGTGGCGGGTGGGGCGGACCACCACCTCGGCGCGCCCGGCGGGGAGCCGGGCGGCCTTGGCGGCGAGGATCGGTGACATGTGGGCCCAGTCACGCGACGCCTTGTCCAGGGCCGCGGCCTCCCGGATCACCGCCTCGGGACCGAGGAGGCCGGCGGCGTCGGCGCAGAACTCCTCGATGCCGGGGGTGGCGGGGGTGTCGCCGGGCGGCGTGGTGCCGGTGCCGGGCATCAGCGGCTTCAGCCGCTCGTCGGCGACGAGCTCGGTGAGCCGGCGGATCTCGCTGGCGGACAGGGTCACGGATCTGCGGTCAACAGCCATGGACGATCACTGCACTCACTGGGCTCACGGCACTCACGGCATCCTTACCGCCCACGCCCGCGCGGGCGCGGGCGTGGGCTCTTCGTTTCTGCCCCGCGCGGCGGTGCTCAGGGCAGGGCGATCTTCGGGTCGATGAACTCGTTGGTGGCCAGGTCCTCCGCGGTCAGGTCGTCGGGCAGCTCGGCGCCGGAGTCGGTCACGATCGGCGTGAACCTCTCGCGCGCGTCGTCGACCCGTCCCATGTCGAAGCTGCCGATCGAGCCCTCGGCGCTGTTGGCGAGGATTCCCAGGTCCACCATCTGCTGGGCGCCGAATTCCCCGGTCTCCTCGGTGTATACCCAGCCGGTGTTGTACTCGGTGACGATCTCGGCGACGAGGTCGATGGCCGGCTGCGGGTCGGCGGCGAACTCGACGGAGGACTGCTGGAGGATCGGCACCAGCTTCTCCAGGCAGGGGGTGTTCCGCGCCAGCTCGTCGCTGCGGACGGACAGCGACTGCGGGTAGATGTTGTAGCCCACGTCGGCCAGCAGCTGGTACTCGACGGGCTTGCCCCAGGCGCTGACCTCGTTCTCGTAGATGTACGGCTCGGCGGTGGCGTAGCCCTGCTGCGCGATGCTGGGGTCGGCGACGAAGCGCGAGGGGGAGCCGTCGTAGCTCGCGTCGAGCTGGCTCTCCTTGACCAGGCCCTCGTCGACGAGCAGGGGCGCGTACGAGCTGCCGGAGACGTAGACGACCTTCTCGTCCGTCCGGCCGATGTCCCCGATCCCGTCCCAGTCCGGGTGGGTCTCGGGGTCCCACATCAGCATCTGCGGGCTGACGTCCATCAGCGAGAAGACGGCCGTGACGGGGCGGTCGGCGGCGGCGTTCATCGCGCCGTCCGTGGAGACCATGCCCAGCATGATGTCCTGCTCCAGATACATCTGCGAGGGGATGTTCTGGTAGCCGATGGCGCCGCCGCCGGCGCGCACCTCGATGTCCACTCCGGTGTCCACGCCATCGATGACCAGAGGGCCGGTGACCCGCTTCTGGTTGGAGTCGACGGTGTATCCCGGCCCGACGAGGTTGTAGATCGGGCCGTGCTCGATCTCGGGCTCCCAGTCGGCCTGGACGACGACCGTGTTGGGGCAGGCGCCGCTCAGGTCCTGCTCGCCGGTGGCGGCGCGGAGCTCCTCCTCGGCGTTGCCGGACTCCTCGTCGTCGCCGCAGGCGGTGGCCAGGCTGAGGACGAATACGGAGGAAAGGAGCGTCGCCGAGACGCGCCTGCGCCTGGTGAGCTGTTTGCTGATAAAGGGCATGACGGACTTCCTGGACGGGTGGCTAGGGGCGCGCGAAGGCGCCCTTTGAGGGCAGTACGTACAGACCGTTCGGTGGCGCTCGGATTATGCATGTGTGTCGCGATACCTGGCGGTGTGTACGGATGTGTGCGGGTCGTGCAGGAGGTGCGAGTGCCTTGTGAGGCGCGAACAGATTAACGTTCCGCCCCGGATCCGTGCCAAGAGCCCACTGCCAGCCTGTTGATAAGCGAGAAGAGCGCGAAGACCGCCACGCCGAAGAGCGAGGCGAGGATGATCGCGGCGTACAGATCCTCCGATTGCAGCCGGGCCCGGTAGACGTCCAGCAGGGTGCCGATGCCCGGTTCGCCCTGCTTGAAGAACATGTCGCCGACGATCGCGCCGATCACCGACAGCCCCGCGGAGGTGCGCAGCCCGGTGAATATGGACGGCAGCGCGGCGGGCATCTCCAGCTTGAACAGCCGGGCCCATCTGCCGGCCCGGTTCAGCGTGAACAGGTCGTGGTGGGCGGCGTCCACGGACTGAAGGCCGAAGAGGGTGTTGGCGATCATCGGGAAGAGCGCGATGATCACGCAGACCACGGTCCGGCTGGTGTAGCCGAAGCCCCACCACATGCCGATCAGCGGCACGATGGCGAGGATCGGCACGGTCTGCAGGATGACGGCGTAGGGGTAGATGGAACGTTCCAGCCACCGGGCCCTGCTCATCAGCACCGCGATCGTGATGCCGAGCGTCGCCGCGATCAGCAGCCCGATGAGGGCGACGCGGGCGGTGAGCGCCAGCGCCTCCAGCATCGGCTCCAGGTGCTCCCAGTCGAGGAACGCGGTGTTGAGCACCTCGTGGGGCGGCGGCACCAGGAACTGGCGGTCCTCCTCCAGCATCACGTAGCTGACGAAATACCAGATCCCGATCCCCACGACGGCCGAGGCGACCGGCGCGATGAGCGAGATCAGCCGCTGCCGGCCCCGCCCGCCGGCGTGGGCGTGGCGCCCCGACCCGGTCGCGAGCGGGAGCGTCCTGGGGCTGGGGTCGGCGGCCGAGCCGGTGCCCGCGTCCGCCGTGGGCGGCGAGTCGACGGGCCGTTGCTGCTGCGTGGTCACGTGGCGGCTCCTCCTCGCAGCGCGGCGGACACCTCGCCGGCGATCTTCGCGAAGTCGGGGTCGTAGCGCAGCTCCGCCGGGCGCGGGTGCGGGAAGGGCACCTCGAAGGTGCCGATGATGCGGCCGGGGCGGGGCGACATCACGACCACCCGGCTGGCGAGGAAGGTCGCCTCGATCACGGAGTGGGTGATGAACAGCCCGGCGAAACGCCGCTCGCTGAGGATGCGCTGCAACTCCTCCTGCAGCCGCATCCGGGTGATCTCGTCGAGCGCGCCGAACGGCTCGTCGAAGAGGAAGACGTCGGGCTGCGTCATCAGCGCCCGGGCGAGGGAGACGCGCATCTTCATGCCGCCGGAGAGCTGGCGCGGCAGCTGCTTCTCGGCGCCCTCCAGGCCGACCAGCTTCAGCGCCTCCTTGGCGCGGGCCCGGCGTTCGGACCTGCGAACGCCCGCCAGCTCGGCCGGGAGCTCGACGTTGGCCAGGACGCGGCGCCAGGGCAGCAGGGTGGCGTCCTGGAAGACGTACCCCAGCGAGGCGCCGCCGACCGCGACGCTGCCGCCGGTCGGCTGGTCCAGGCCGGAGGCCAGCCGCAGCAGCGTCGACTTGCCGCAGCCCGAGGGGCCCACGACGGCGACGAACTCGCCGGCGGACACGGTGAGGTTGACGTCCGCGAGGGCGGTCGTGCCGTTCGGGAACTGCTTGTAGACACCGTCAAAGCGCAGTGCGGTCTGAGCGGTCCGGTTCTGGGGCTGGGTTGTCCCGGCCGTGGTGACGGTCATCTTCCGCTCCCTCCTCTCGCTCACTCACCCACCGGCCGCGCCGGCTCGGCGGCGGCAGGTATGACGGCTATGGGGTCTAGTGCCGCTCTTACGGCAGATGTTGATAGCCTGAACACTAATTGTTTCCCGTCGATGTCGGGTCGGTGTCTGTTCACGACTCCCGTCACAATTCTCCACCTGGTCACAGCAGTTCGCGTACAACTCGGGTCCGGCTCACGATCCGGCCGGCCTTGAACACCACGCGCTCCGCCGCGCCCTGACCGAGCGCCTCGGAGACCGAGTCGGCGCGCACCGCGAGCAGGTCGGCCACCGCCCCCGCCCACGGCCCCGCCTCGGGCAGGCCCAGCACGGCGCGGGCGGCGTTGGTCACCGCGTGCAGCGCCTCGTCCGGCGTCAGGTGACCGGCCGCCACCATCAGTCCGGCCGTCTCCAGGCCGTCGAAGCGGCCCACGGGGTTGAACGGGTCGCGCACGTTGTCGCCGCCCGCCGCCAGCGTGACGCCCGCGTCCAGCAGGGCACGGACGGCGGTCAGGCCGCGCGGCACCGGCGCCGGGTGGTCCCGGCCCTGGAGGAAGAGGTTCGTCAGCGGCAGCGTCACGACGGCGATGCCCGCCGCCGCCACCTCCTTGGCCAGCGCCGCCGCCTCGGCGTCCGGCACCACGCCGAGGCTCACGCAGTGGCTCGCGGTCACGCCGGGCCGCGGGCGTTCCCGCAGCCGGTCGGCGAGCAGCTTCAGGTCCCGGGACCGGGGATCGAGGTTCTCGTCGGCGTGCAGGTCGAGCGGAACGCCGAACTCCCCGGCCAGCCGCAGCGCCTGGTCGACGGCGGCCGCCGGGTCCGAGGCCAGGTGCGGGCAGCCGCCCAGCACGTCGACGCCCATCCGCAGCGCCTCGCGCAGCAGCTCCTCGGGCGCCTCCCCGTGCAGCAGCACGATCTGCAACTCGACCCGGCGCCGCACCGCCTCGTCGTCACGCAGCCGCAGCAGCGCCCGCAAGCCGCGCAACGGGTCATCCCCGGGGAGGAGGTTGGCGTGCGTGCGGACGGCGGTGACCCCGTTCATCGTCAGCTCGTCCAGCGCCCGGCGGGCGCGGCGGGCCACGTCCTCCTCCGTCACGCGCTCCGAGAACGCCCCCCAGGCGTCGACGGCTGCGCGCAGGTCGCCGGGCGGTGCGCCGACGAGGTCCCAGGTCAGCGCCTTGTCGAGGTGGGCGTGCGGCTCGGCGGGCGCGGGCAGCAGCAGGAAGCCGGCCAGGTCCATGCCGACCGTCTCGTCCATGCCGTCGCTCGCCCCCGGTCCGGGCGGCAGCTCGCCGGGCGGCGCCACCTCGCGCACCAGCCCGTGGTCGTCGCACAGCAGCAGGTCCCGCACGGACCCGTCGGGCAGCCGGGCGTTACGCAGCAGCATCCGCGTCCTCCAGGGGGGTCGGCGGCGTCAGCACGGCGAAGCCGTCGAAGTCGTGACGCAGCGCCGCCTCGCCGAACATGTCGGTGGCCCGCACCGGACTCGTCCGCCCGTCGCGCACCGCCGCGAACGCCGCCGCCACGTCGGCGACGAAGCCGCGGCTCTCGCGGTGGCGCAGGTTGTGGCCGAGCAGCGCGGTGGTGACGGGGAGTTCGGCCAGCCGGGCGGTGGAGTCGGCGAAGGCGGTCACGTCCGCGCCGGGCACGTGCGCGAAGAAGGTGCCCGAGATGAGGGTGTCCCCGGCCAGGAGCAGGCCGGTGTCCGCCTCCCACAGGCAGATGCCGTCGGGCGAGTGGCCGGGCGTGTGCAGCACCTGAAGGCGCCGCCCGCCCAGGTCGAGCGTGTCGCCCTCGCGCAGCAGCCGGGTCGGCCGGACCGCCTCGATGCGCCAGTCGGCCAGCTCGGGCACCGGGCGTACCTCGACGCGAGAGTCGGTGAGGTGGAAGCCGTGGTGGGTGTCGAGGGCGCACAGGCCCTCGTAGCGGCGCCGCATGACGTGGGCGGCGTGCGCGTACGCCTCGAGCCACTCGCGGGGCGCGGGCGCGGCGTGCAGCTCGGCGCCGTCGGCGTGGGCGGCGAACTCCTTGGCCAGGCCGAGGAGGGAGGCGTTGCCGCCACGATGGTCGTAGTGGTGGTGGGAATTGACGACGAGGAGGGGGAGAGAGGTGAGGGCCTGCACCTCGTCGCCGATATTCCGGATGCCCATGCCAGTGTCATAGAGCAGAGCCACGTCTTCACCAACGACGAGGTAGCTGTTGACATGCCCGGGTTCGGCGATCAGATATACGCCGGGTCCGGCCTCCCGCACCGAGAACCAGCCCGGCCGTGCTCCGGTCATGCGGCGTCGTCCAGCGCGTCGAGGGCGTGGTAGCGGCGGCCGAGGTGGACCAGGGCGCCCGGCCCGCCCGCTCCGGGCAGGATCCGCTCGATCGCGGCCACGAGCAGCCGGTGGTCCCCGGCGGATATCTCCTTCGTCACCCGGCAGGTGAGCACGTATGAGCTGTGCCCCATCAGGAGGGGCAGCGCGGGGCTTTCCATCGTCCACGCCACGCCCTCCAACCCGTTGAAACGCTCCTCCCGATTGGTCTTGTCCGCGAAGCGGCGAGATATCCCCTCGCCGGCCGCGTGGAGCAAATTCAGCGCAAAACGACCGGTGCCCAGCAGGAGCGGCAGCGTCCGGCTGCGTTCGTCGACGGCGACGGCCACCAGCCGCGGCGAACGGCTCAGGCTCATCACGGCGGTGGAGGTGAACCCCGCGGGCCGCCCGCCGGGTCCGGCCGTGGTCACCACGCAGACGCCGCCCGCCAGCGCCGCCATCGCGTCGAGGAAGTCCTCGTCGAAGTCCTCAGCGAAGTCCTCGTCAGGCGCGTCGTCGCCGTCGTCCGAGGTGCGGGTAGTCGTGCTGCCGGTGGCGGCCGATAGCATGTGGGCTCCCGGGGACTGGGTACAATGTTCATCTTATCAACATTGAGCGTACGGGGAGTCCATGGCCCGGGTGTTTCACGGGAGTTACACGTCTTGCTCGTCGCTCGTGACCCTTAGGATCGCTTGCATGCCTGCCCCACGCGGCGAGACGGACTCCGCGGCCGAGACGGACGGCGCCCAGCGTGCCGAACTCGGCGCGGCCATCCGCCGGTTGCGCAAGGAGAACGGGCTCACGCTCGTCCAGCTCGCCAAGCTGTCCGACCTCTCCCACCCCTTCCTCAGCCAGCTCGAACGCGGCCTGACCCGCCCCAGCATGCGATCCCTGCACCGCATCGCCCTGGCCCTGGGGACGACCCAGCAGAGCCTGCTGGCCACCTCCGTCCCCGCCGAGCCCGACCAACGCCGCGGCGCCGTCCGCGTCGTCCGCGCCGACGAGGGCACGCCCATGCCCAACGGCGTCGGCACCGCCCGCGTCCTCGGCACGCCCCATCTCCGCGTCCACCCCGTCGAGTTCCGCGGGCTGCGTACGTCCTACGGCGACTACTACGACCACCCCGGCGACGAGTTCCTCTACATACTCAAGGGCGAGGTCGAGGTCGATCTCCAGACCCCCGACGGCCGCGAACTCCACCAGCTCCGCCCCGGCGACAGCATCAGCTACCTCGGCGGCACCCCCCACCGCTGGCGCGCCCTGGCCGACGGCGAGAGCGACGATGTCCGGATACTGGCCGTCCAGCCGACCTTCGGCCCCGACGGCTCGCCCCGCCACTGAGGTACGACTGCGGCGACTGACTAGCCGTCCAGCGCCTGGGTGATCTGCCGGCAGGTCTGCGCGGCGATGCGGGGGTTGACGGCGGCGTGGGAGGTGTAGGCGTTGAGGCCGGTGGCCAGCGACCAGCCCCGGCCGCGCAGCCAGGTGGCGTCGTCCACGCCGAGCGCGGCGAGCTCGGCGCGGAAGACCGCCCGCGTCCGGGCCGACATGAGGGTGTAGGCGATGGTCAGGTCGCAGGCGGGGTCGCCGACGCCGAGGCCGCCGAAGTCGATGACGGCGCTCAGGCGTCCGCCGGTGGTGAGGAGGTTGCCGGTGTGGAAGTCGCCGTGGAACCAGACCGGGGGCCGGTGCCAGTCCGGGGCGTTCAACGCCGCCTCCCACAGCTCGGTCATGGCCGCGGCGCCGAAGAGGCCGCCGGTCTCGGCGATGGCCGCGCGGGTCGCGGCGTCGCGGTCGGCCAGCGGCGCGCCGGTCAGGTCGGCGGCGAGCTCGTCGGCGGCGAGGCCCTCGGCGGGGAAGCGCTGGAGGGCGGCGAGGAAGCCCGCCAGCTCGGCGGCGGCCTCGGCCGAGTCGGCCAGCGCCTCCACGGTCGCCACCTCGCCGTCCAGCCAGCGGGCCACCGCCCACGGCCAGGGGTAGCCGAAGGCCGGCTCGCCCACCGCCACCGGCACCGGGATGGCCAGCGGCAGGTGAGGGGCGATCCGGGGCAGCCACCTGAGCTCCTTGCGCGCCTGCCGGATCGCCCCGGCGTGGCGGGGCAGCCGCACGGACAGCTCCTCGCCCAGCCGGTAGATCTCGTGGTCCAGGCCGGCCCGCTCGACCGGCGTCAGGGGCAGCCCCGCCCACTGGGGGAACTGCGTGTCGACCAGCCGCCTGACCAGCGCGGCATCGATCGCGGGGCGAGCCAAGCTCTCTCCACTCGTCGACGGGCGGGGCGACCAGCACACAACCCCTGCGGGCGCCCTGTCCATCGGTTTTCGCCAACGCCGCTAGCAGCCCAGGGAGTTCACGGCTGCGGCGGCTGCATCGGCCCGGTGACACTGACGATGGCCGAAAGCCGTTGTTGACTTAACCGGTTAATGAGAGCAGTGTGCCCGCCAGCGCATCCCGCGGCGCATCCACGTCATGTCCCCTGTCAGCATGAGGAGAGATGCGATGAAACTTCGAAAATCCCTGCTGGGCATCGGCTCGGCTGCGGCGTTGCTGGTGGGCTGGGCGGTGGGGGCGCCGTCGGCCGGTGCCGATCCGGCCCCGGCACAGGCGGCGGCGCCGGCGTTGCAGGTGTCGGGCAACCAACTGGTGACCGAGTCCGGCGACACCTTCCGGCCGCTGGGGGTCAACCGCTCGGGCGGCGAGTTCGGCTGCGTCCAGGGCAAGGAGATCTTCGACGGCCCGGTGGACCAGGCGGCCGTCGACGCGATGAAGACCTGGCACGTCAACACGGTCCGGGTGCCGCTGAACGAGGAGTGCTGGCTGGGCACCGCGGGCGTGCCCGCGGGCGGTCCCACGCCCGCCGAATACCAGAAGGCGGTCCAGGACTACGCGGACCTGCTCGTCTCCAACGGCATCAACGTGATCCTCGACCTGCACTGGACCCGGGGCAAGGATGAGGGGGAGTCCGCCGCCTGCCCCGACGTGGCGGCCACCTGCCAGAAGCCGATGCCGAACATGGCGACCTCGCCCCAGTTCTGGAGCGAGGTGGCCACGGCGTTCAAGGGCAACGACGCCGTCATCTTCGACCTGTTCAACGAGCCCTACCCGGACGCCGCCAACAACTGGTCGGATGTGGCGGCGGCGTGGACCTGCCTGCGCGACGGCGGCACCTGCGCCGGCATCGAATACGAGGTCGCCGGGATGCAGGACCTGGTCGACGCGGTCCGCGACACCGGCGCCACCAACGTGCTCATGGTCGGCGGCCTGGAGTGGACCAACAACCTCACCCAGTGGCTGGACTACGCGCCGGACGACCCGCTGGAGAACCTGGTGGCCTCCTGGCACTCGTACAACTTCAACGCCTGCGTCACGCCCTCCTGCTGGGACGACCAGATCGGCGCCGTCGCGGCGGAGGTGCCGGTGCAGGTCGGCGAGTTCGGCCAGGACACGTGCGCGCACGACTACGTGGACCAGGTGATGGAGTGGGCGGACGCCAACGGCGTCGGCTACACGGCGTGGACCTGGAACCCGTGGGGCTGCAGCGGCGGCAACGTCCTGATCGAGGACTGGGACGGCACCCCGACCAGCACCTACGGCGAGGCGGTCAAGGCACACATCATCGAGCAGAACCCCTAGCAACGCCCATGCCCGAGGGCTGGGCGGCCACGGCCCGGCCCTCGGCGAGGTCGATGCCGCTCCTCAGCCACTGGGGGCGGCCGGCGGGCTGGTCTGAACGCGCACCGTCAGCTGTCAGCGTCAGCCGCCAGCCGTCAGCCGGACGCCTCGCGCTCGATCCGTTCGCGCAACGCCGCCGCCCGCGGGTCGCCGTAGGCGGCGGTGAGCCCCAGCGCCTCGCGCCGGTGGCTGCGGGCCCGGTCCGGGTCGGACCCGCGCAGCGCGGCGGCGAGGCCGGCCAGGGCCACGGCCTCGTCCCAGCGGTCGCCCAGCTCGCGGTGGACGGCGGCGGCCCGGGCGTAGTGGGCGGCGGCCTCGTCGCTCCGACCCGTCCGCCGGTACGTTTCGCCGGTGCCCTGCCAGGCCAGCGCCTCGCGGCTGCGGTCGCCCACCCGCCGGTGGAGGTCGGCCGAGCGCTGATAGGACTCCAGCGCCTCGCCGAGCCGCCCGCACGCCGCCTGGGCCTCGCCGAGGGTGAGCAGCCAGAAGCCCTCCAGCACCCGGTTGCGCAGGCGCAGGGCGATCTCCACCGCGCGCTCGGCCGTGCGCAGCGCCTCCTCCGTCTCGCCGCGCTCGCGCTGGATGTCGCTCAGGACGCGCAGCGCGTTGCCCTCCCCGCGTTCGCTGTTCAGCGCGCGGTGGGCGGCCAGCGCCTCCTCGACCAGGGCGGCGGCCTCCGCCAGGCGCCCCGCCCGGTAGTGCGTTGACGCCAGGTTGGCGAGCGTGGTGGCCTGCCACCGGTCGTCGCCCAGCTCGCGGAACGCCCGCAGGGCCTCCTCGAAGGCGGCCGCGCCCTCCTCCAGGTGCCTGCCGCGCAGGTGCGCCAGGCCCAGGGCGTTCAGCGACATCGCCTCGCCGAGGCGGTCGCCCAGCTCGCGCCGGATCGCGACCGCCTGCCGATGGTGGGCCAGGCTCTCGCCGTGGCGGTGGCTCTGGGCGTTGGCCTTCCCGATCCGGTCGAGCAGCTCGGCCTCGCCCGCGCGCTCGTCGCCGAGGCGCCGCACGGCCAGCAGGCCGAGGTCCGCGGCCCGAAGCCAGGTGGCGATGGGGCCGGACCGCGTCCAGGCGTCCCAGTGGACGACGGACAACTGCCAGGCGAGACGGTCCAGTCCCGCCTCGGCGGCGGCCCGGGTCGCGGCCAGCAGGTTCGCGTGCTCCCGCTCGGACCAGTCCACGGCCTCGTCGTAGTCGGCCGGGGAGGCGGGCTCCACGGCGGCGTCGCCGCCGCCCGGGTCGAGCCGCAGGCGCGGCGTTACCGAGACCGGGTTGATCCACCGCCGAGCGGCGGCGGCCGAGTGCAGATACCAGCCCAGCACCCGCCGCAGCGCCTCGCCGCGCGACTCGGCCGGCTCCTCCCGCTGCGCCAGGCCGGCGGCGTACGCGCGCAGCAGGTCGTGGAACTCGTACCGGTCGGGCGCGTTCTGCTCCAGCAGGTGGGCGCCGACGAGCGTGTCCAGCGTCTGCCGCGCCTCGACGACGCCCGTCCCCGCGAGGGCCGCCGCCGCGCCCAGGCTGACGTCCGGCCCGGGGTGAAGGCCCAGCAGGCGGAAGAGGCGGGCGGCGGGCTTCGGCAGGGCGCGGTAGGACCACGCGAAGACCGTGCGCACGGCGTCGGTGTCCTCGGCGTCGTCGCCACCCCCGTCGTCCTCGCCCGCGCTCAGCGCGTGCCACAGCGCGGACTCGTCGCGCAACTCGGCGATCAGGTCGTCCAGCCGCATGTGCGGGTGGCTCAGCGCGCGCTCACCCGCGATGCGGAGCGCGAGCGGCAGACCGGCGCAGAGCCGCGCCAGCTCCGCCAGCTTGCCGGCGTCGTCCTGCGGCCGGAACCCGGCCGTGACGGTACGCAGCAACGCCACCGCCTCCGGCTCCGGCAGCGTGCCCAGCGTCAGCCGGTGGGCGCCGTCCCGGACGGACAGCCCCAGCAGCCGGTTGCGGCTGGTGACGAGGGCGAGGCAGCCGGGGCTGCCCGGCAGCAGGGGGCGGACCTGCGCGGCGGTCGCGGCGTTGTCCAGCACCACCAGGACGCGGCGGTCGGCCAGGCAGGAGCGGAAGAGCGCGGCGGCGGCCTCGGGGTCGGCGGGGACGGCGGGCGAGGGGATGCCGAGGGCCGTCAGGAAGCGGTGGAGGACCTCGTGCGGCTGGAGGGGCTGGCCGGGGTCGTACCCCCGGAGGTTCACGTACAGCTGGCCGTCGGGGAACCGGTCCTGGACCTGGTGGGCCCAGCGCAGCGCGAGGGTCGTCTTGCCCGAGCCCGCCGTGCCCGCGATGACGGAGACCGACACCGCCAGCGGGTCGCCGTCGGCGTCGGCGAGCACGGCGGTGAGGCGGTCCAGCTCCTCCGTGCGGTTGACGAAGCCGCGTGCGTCGCCGGGCAGTTGCCGCGGCTTGGGCGCGGCGGGCGGGTCGGCGTGATGGAAGTGCACGCCGCCGATGTCGCGGGCCAGCACCACGTCGCGCGCGGAGCCGGACAGCTCGGAGCGCGTGCTGCCGGCGTTGGCGGTGGTCCCGGTGTTGCCGGTGTTGCCGGCGTTGTCGGCGTTGTCGGTGTTGTCGCCGCCGTGCGATTCCCCGTTTTCCCCGTTGATCGCCTACCCCGCCCTTCCCGTCAGCTCCGGGGACGGCAGCGGCGCGACCTTGCGGTCGAAGTAGGACCGCACGTCCTCGCCCTCCGCGTACAGGCGGCTGATGAACGCCTCGCAGCAGGCGACGAGGTCCGGATCGGTGTAGCGGACCGCGCCGTTGGGGACGCCCTCGTCCGTGTAGCAGACCTCGTAGAGCGTGGCGCCGCCCAGGATGACCAGCTCCGGGAGGAGGCCCGGCGCCTCCAGCGACCTGACCCGCTCGGCGTCCACCACCCGGATCCGCCTGCCGCACTCCGCCTGGATCCGCAGCGAGTGCAGCTCCCACTGCACGTACGGCGTGAAGGGCTCCTCCACGACGCGCACCCGGTGGAAGGCGTACCGGCGGGTGGCGGCCTCCCGCTCCGCCCGCAGCACGCCCTCGCGGCGCGCCGCCATCAGCCGCAGCGCCTCATCCCAGTCGCCGCGGCGCAGCGCCTCGCGGCTGGGGTGGTTCTGCTCCTCGAAGTGCTGGCGTCGCTCCAGCTTCCAGGAGGAACGCCCGACGAGGTGGCTCTCCCGCTCCCGGAAGTCGCTGCGGTAGTCGGGCCGGGCGAGGCGTTCGCCCAGGGCGGGGGCGAGCCCGAAAGCCCTGCAGAGGTCACGCACGTCACGCATGTCACTCATCGGGGATGTCCGGTTTCGCCGCGCTCAGCATGGTCCCGGGGATGATGACGAGGCGTTCGTCCGGGGCGACCGCCACGCCGTCGGGCAGGCGCTCCCGGTACGCGCTCGTGCGGTCGCGGCCGATGATGGCCACGTCCCCGTTGTCGAGCAGCCAGATGTCCGGACACTCGTCGTTGTCGTCGGACGCCTTCAGCTCCTTGGCCGACTTGCCTAACCGCCGTGCGAACGACGCGGCCGGGTCCGGCTCCCAGGGGCGAGCCACGTGCGTCTCCCTCGGCTCGGCTGCGGTGTCTGTTACCCAGGGTATCCGGGGGGCGGCAGGGCGGCTAGCGCCCGGCCGGAGCGCCGCAACGTTGGCGCAATGCGAGCGCCCGGGGGTCGTGGTAACCGGTGGTCAGGCGCAGGGCATCGGCGCGGTTGCGGGCGGCCCGGTCGGGGTCGTCGCCCTCCAGCGCGGCGGCGAGGCCGGCCAGGGCCACCGCCTCGTTCCAGCGGTCGCCCAACTCCCGGTGGACAGCGGCAGCCTGGCCATGGAACGCGGCGGCCTCGTCGCCGCGCCCCATCCGCCGGTACGTGTCGCCCGTGCCGTGCCAGGCCAGCGCCTCGCCGCCGCGGTCGCCCAGCCGCCGGTGAAGGGCGGCCGAGCGCTGGTAGGACGCCAGGGCCTCGCCGAGGAGACCGTCGGCCGCCGCCTGGGCCTCGCCGAGCGCGAGCAGCACCCGTGCCTCCAGCACCCGATCGCGCATCAGCAGCGCCAACTCCACAGCCCGCCGCGCGGCGTTCAGCGCCTCCGCCTCCGCCTCCGCCCCCGCTTCCGCCTCCGCATCCGTGCCGCGCTCTCGCCGGATGGCGCTCAGCAGACCCAGCGCGTCCGCCTCGCCGCCCGGGTCGTCCTCGTCCAACGCCCGGTACGCCGCCAGGGCCGCCGCGCCCCGATCCTCCGCCTCCGCCAGCCGCCCGGCCGCGTGGTACGCCCCGGCGAGGCCCGCCAGAGCCGCCGCCTCCCCGTGCCGGTGGCCCAGCTCGCGGAACGCCGCCAGCGCCTCCTCGAAACTCTCGCGCGCCTCGCGGAGCTGGCGGCGCCGGAGGCGGAGGCGCCCGAGGGCGTTCACCGACCGTGCCTCGCCCAGCCGGTCGCCCAGGGCGTGGCGCAGGCGCAGCGCCTCCCGGTGGCACTCCTCGCCCTCCGCCGGCCGGTGGGCGGCGGCGTGCGCCTCGCCGAGGCAGGCGAGCAGCCACGCCTCGGCGGCGCGATCGCCCAGGCGGCGGACGGCGGCGAGCCCGTCCCGGGCGGCGGCCATCCACTCCCCGACCGGGCCCGAGCGGCGCCACAGGATCCACCCCGCGACGCACAACCGCCAGGCGTGCGCGTCGAGTCCTGTCCGGGCGGCGGCGCGGGCGGCGGCCAGGAGGTTGTGCTGCTCCAGCTCGGACCAGTCCAGTGCCCGGTCGCGCTCGCGCTCGCGGTCGCGGTCGGGGCCGGGGTCGGGAAAGGTCAGCGGCGTTACGCCGTCGGGCGGCGGGCTGTCCAGCGGCAGGCGGGGCTCGGCGGGCACGATCAGGCGTTGCGCGGCGTCGGCGGTGTGGAGGTACCAGTCCAGCACGCGCCGCAGCGCGGCCCCGTCGGCCCTCTCGGCCCTGTCGGGCCCTCCGGCCTGGTCGGCCCCTTCGGCCTGGTCGGGCCCGGGGGCTTCGGCGGTCCCGGCCGGCTGGGCCGGGCCGGCGGCGTCGGCCCGGATCTCGTACCGGTCGGGCGCGGTCTGCCGCAGCAGCAGCGCGCCGACGAGCATGTCCAGATGCTGCCGGGTCCGGGCGATGCCGGTGCCGGCGAGCGCGGCGGCGGCGTTGAGCCCGATGTCCGGGCCCGGGTGGAGGCCGAGGAGCCGGACGAGGCGGGCGGCCGGAGCGGGCAGGCCGGGTGACGCGGGTGTCGCGGGCATCGCCTGCGTGTCCCCCTCGGGCTGGGGCGGCACATCCTCATCTCACCGTAGGAGCGTGCCCATCCGCCCACAAGGCGTGTGCCACGAAACGCCGGTGCGCGTCCCCGTCGTACGCGCCCCGCGCGCCGTCCCGGCGTTGTCATGCCGGCAGGTACTCCCAGCGCGAGCACATCTCGCGCAGCGCGCGGGGCACCTCGTCCGGGCGGGGCAGCGGGCGGCCGGGCTGGATGGTGCCGGAGCGGATCTTCTCGCGCCAGTCGCCCATGCCCTTGGTGAAGGCGCCGTGGTCGTGCCGGCCGTAGGAGATCATGCCGGGCTCCCACGGCACGTCGAGGAAGTCGCAGATGCGGCGGGTCTCGGCGACCGGGTCGGCCGTCAGGTCCTCGTAGCGGACGGTGAGTCCGGGGACGGTGCGGCGGGCGCGCTCCAGCGCGCGCATGTAGCGGAGCGTGTGCGCGACGGCCCGGTTCATGGGACGGCGGGCGGGGTCGGCCTCGTTCCAGGAGCGGGCGATGGCCAGCGGGTGGCGCAGCAGGAAGACGAAGCGGGCGTCGGGCCACGCCAGCGCGAAGCGGTCGGCGACGAAGACGTTGCTCGGGGTCTTCTCCACGATCGTCCGCTTCCCGCTGCGCAGCAGCTCGCGGTGGAGCATCCGGTCCCACAGGATGTGCTCCACGTCGGCGACGCCGTGGCCCAACTCGTCCATGGCGGCGCGGCTGAGGCGGGTGGTGAAGCGGACGGCCAGCCGCCTGACGTGGGTCTCGATGGGGGCGTGGAGCTGCGAGTGGCTGCCGAGCACCACCCGCAGCATGGTGGAGCCGGAGCGGGGCGCGGACAGCACGAAGACCGGGGCGACCAGCAGGCGGTCGGCCGCCGGGTCCACCGGGGGGCGGGCCGCGGCGGCCTTGCCCGTGGTGCCGGCCGCGCCCTCCTGGGGCGCGCGGGTGATGCGCAGGCCCGCGTGGCGTTCGAGGGCGGCGCCGATGCGGTACGCCAGTCCTTGCATGTCAGCACCGTGACACGGGGTGAGGGCCGCCGCCAGCGGTGGGCGGCTGGTCGTGGCAACGGAAGTCCCGGCTGCGGCGACTCACGTACAGCGGGAGCGACCGGGAAGTAGGGAAGTGAGGACCCGTGATGCGTATGAGAGGCAAACCGATGCGGTGGGTGGCGGCGATGGTGGGGGCGGTCGCGTTGCTGACGGGTGCGGGTGCGGGTGCGGGTGCGGGTGCGGGTGCGGCTGCGGGTGCGGGCACGGCGTCCGCTGAGCCCGCGCCCGCTGAGCCCGCGCCCGCCGAGCCCGCGCCCGCGGCGCCGGCACCTGCGGCGGCGCAAGAGCTCCAGGAGATCCAGGACTTCGGCGAGAATCCCACGAACCTGCGGATGTACCTGTACGTCCCGGACACGGTCGCCGAGAACCCGGCCGTCGTGGTGGGCGTGCACTGGTGTCAGGGCAACGCCACCGACTTCTACAACGGCACCCAGTACGCCGCGCTCGCCGACCAGTACGGCTTCATCGTCGTCTACCCCTCGGCCAGCAGCGCGGACGGCTGCTGGGACGTCCACTCCGAGGAGACGCTGACGCACGACGGAGGCGGCGACTCGCTGGGCATCGTCTCGATGGTGGAGCACGTCGTGCAGCAGTACGGCGCCGACGCCGACCGCGTCTTCGCCACCGGGATCTCCTCCGGCGCGATGATGACCAACGTCCTGCTCGGCGCGTACCCCGACGTCTTCCAGGCGGGCTCCGCCTTCGCGGGCGTCCCCTTCGGCTGCTTCGCGGGCCCGGAGACCTGGAACGGCGCATGCGCCACCGGCACCATCACCCACACCCCGCAGGAGTGGGGCGACCTGGTGCGGGCCGCGTATCCCGGCTACGAGGGCCCGCGCCCGAGGATGCAGCTGTGGCACGGGACGGAGGACGACGTCCTCTACTTCCAGAACTTCGAGGAAGAGATCAAGCAGTGGACGGACGTCCACGGCGTGAGCCAGACCCCCACCACGACCGAGCCGGACACGCCGCAGACGGGGTGGACGCGCACCCGCTACGGCGACGGGCAGGTCGAGGCGATCCGCGAGGAGGGGCAGCCGCACAACTTGCAGGTGCTCGCCGACGAGGCGATCCGCTTCTTCGGGCTGAGCTGAGCGGTCTCTTCCCCGGTCGCATTACCCTGACGGTATGCACGAGGAGCAACCGCCCCCCTACCGTCCGGCGACGCTAGCCGTCCTCGCCGGGTGGCTTCGTGAGGCCGAGCCGCGTGAGCAGTGGCGCATGGTGGCCGAGTTCCTGCACGAGTACAAGCACGAGCCACCCGGCGAACGCCTCGCGCTGCTGCGCGAGGAGCCGCCGCCGACCGGGGACGAGAACTGGGACGCCTTCCTCGCCGGGCTCGCGGAGCACCTCGCCGCGAAGGAGGGCAAGGCCGCCGCACCGTGGACGGAGGAGCGGGTACTGCCGCGCTTCTGGCTCCCGTTCAACACCCCCGCTGCGCGTGTGGACGCGGTCGTGCATACGCCGATCGCCTTCAAGCGCCGTGGCGTGCTCATCTCCGAACGCGCGTTGGACGTGGCATGAGCGGCGGACCCGTCCTCGGCCGGAAGGAGATCGAGCAGGCGCTTCGCATGCTCGGTGAACGCCTGGCGCGTCGCGGCGTCACAGCAGAGGTGTACGTCTTCGGGGGCGCGGCGATGGCCCTCGCCTACGACTCCCGCCGCGCCACGCGCGACATCGACGCCGTCTTCGTGCCGCACGGCGTCGTCCTCGAAGAGGCCCGTTCGGGGTAGGCGGAGTGCTGTGCTGCCCTGTCGCTGATCATGGGTGGATGCGTCCGTTGAAGCATGGCTACACCAACCACACCGTCGGCGATGGAGCCGTCGTGAAGAAGACCTATGAGGGTCCGGATGCCGAGCTCAGGCTCGAGCGTGAGCACAAGCTGTTGACCCGGCTCCAGGGACAGCTGCCTGTGCCACCGGTACGCGCGGCGGACGCCCGCACCCTCACGCTCGGCTTCGTGGCCGGTGTGCCCGGCCAGGAGCTGTTGGACGCCGGTCACGCGGCGGCGGTCCTGGAGACATGCGGGGGGCTGCTGCGCCGCATCCACGGGACTGAGGCGAGCGTGCTGGCGGCGGGCGCACACGAGGGGGACAAGGTGCTGGTGCACGGCGACTACGGACCCAACAATCTGCTGCTCGACCCCGTCACCTTCCAGGCCACCGCGGTGGTCGACTGGGAGTTCACCCACCTCGGGGATCCGGTCGAGGACCTGGCCTGGTGCGAGTGGATCGTGCGGATGCACCACCCCGAGCACCGCCACGCGCTCGACCACTTCTTCCACGCCTATGGCAGCGATGTGCCGCCCTGGCCGGTCCGCCAGGCCACCATGCTGGCCAGATGCGAGTCCCTGCGGCAGTTCTGCGACCGCTGGGAGCCGAACGGTCCGGGCGTGACGCAGTGGCGGGAGCGCGCTGCCGCGACAGCGGGCTGGCAGGAGTAGCCCAGATCCCAAGCCCCGCTCCAGCTCGCCCGAGCCGCCTGATCGGCGACGGACATAGCGGGACATCAGGTCGAGGAGGCAGTACCCGGCCGGTGCTCGGCCAGCCAGACCTCGGCGAATGCGACGGCGTCAGCCAGGGAGAACAGCCGAGTCTCGGCCGCACCCACCTTGCCCTGGAACACCGGGTGCTCCTTCTCGAAGGCCGCCCCCAGATCACCGAAGCGCTCATCGCTGATCGAAACATCACGCACGGTAATCCACTGGCGTCCCTGCGGGGTCGTGATCGCGAAGGAGTTATCGACCTGTGGCGCGGGAATCCGGTACTCGGCCAGATGGAACGCCGTGCACTTCGCGAAGCCCACGCCCAGGAGCAGGATCCGCGCCCTTGCTTCCTCCAGCCGGGCGAGCGGGCTTCGCTCGCCGAGCTGGCAGTCCAGCGCGTGGCCGTCCACGATCGCAGCGGCGCGCGGACCCAGGGCCGCGAAAGAGGTCTGCGGATGAGCGCTGCGGACGGCGCCCGGCCAATTGCGGACTGTATCCGGGATGACACCGACATCGCGGGTGGGTGTCGTGCGCGGGTCATAGGGCGGCATCGATGCACGGATATCCGCCCACCATGTCTCGGGCACCGGCGGATTTCCCCATCCCGCCGGATCCGAGTTGTCTCCCGAGAGCGTCGGCACCACCAAAGTCCCGTCGTCACCAAGGGCATCGAGCAGCGCCTGAACAACGGCCTCAGGGCCGCCGCAGACCCAGCCGAGCGAGCTGAGGGAGGAGTGCACGAGCAGGGTCTCACCAGGGAGAACGCCAATCTCACGCAACTCGGCGGCGAGTGACTCGCGCGTACACATCGGGCCGGCCAGGGGCGTCATCGACATAACCGATGATTGTGCACACCCCGAGATCCTCCTACCACTGGTTTTTGGCTCAGGATCGAAAACAGGTGTTTATGCCAAGACGGTCTCCTGGACGACACATTACGGTCTGGCTTCCATGGCCAGTCCCGGCTAGCCGTGCACTCGGCGCACGCGGTACTTGACGTGGGTCACGGACGGCGAGGCGACCACCTTGACCGGCTCCAGGACGGGGTCGCCGGCCTCCTCCGTCAGCAGGCGTTCACCCCGTCCGAGCAGGACGGGGACGATGTGCAGGTACAGCTCGTCCAGCAGCCCGGCCGCCAGGTACTGACGGATCGTCTGCGCGCCGCCCGCGATGGCGACGTCCCGGTCCGGCCCGGCGGCGGCGCGGGCTGCGTCGAGGGCGGCGTGGATGCCGTCGGTGACGAAGGTGAAGGTCGTCCCTCCCGCCATCGTCAGCGGCTCGCGCGGGTGGTGGGTGAGCACGAACACCGGCGCGTGGAACGGCGGCTCCTCGCCCCACCAGCCTCGCCAGGTCTCGTCCCACGCGCCGCGCCCGGGGCTGAACATGTTGCGCCCCATGATGTGCGCGCCGACGTTCTGGGTCACCTCGTCGGTGACCTCGGAGTCGGCCGACTCCTCGCCGCCTGTCATGCCGTGATGCGCGCGCCAGCCGGCGGTCCTGATCACCCATTCGTGGAGGCGTTCGCCGCCCTCGCCCAGGGGGTGCTCCGTGCCCTGGTTCGCTCCGGCGACGAAGCCGTCGAGGGAGATGGAGATGTTGCTCTTGATCTCGGTCATGCCCATAGGACTCGCGCCGGCGGCGTCACTCATCGGTCCGGGGAGCCGGCGGCGGCCCGGCGGTAGCGGTCGGCGAGGGCTTTGAGCTGGTCCGCCAGCTCCGGCGCCTCGGCCGGGTCGACGGTGAAGTCGGTCTCCAGGGCGCCGAGCCAGGCCGCGAGCATCCCCGGGCTGCCGGCCCCGATCGTCAGGCGGCAGGTGCGGTCGTCCACCGCCTCCACCGAGCCGATGCCGGGTGGCAGGCGTTCGGCCACCGCCTCGGCCGGGGCGTGGACCGTGACCCGGGCCTGGTAACGCCAGCCCGCCGAGGCGACGCCGCGCGAGACGTACGCCGCCACGTCCTCATCCGGCAGCGGGCGCGGCGCGAAGCGGGGCCCGGTCGGGGTGCGGGGGTCGGCGACGCGGTCCACGCGGAAGGTGCGCCAGTCGGCGCGGCCGGTGTCCCAGGCCACCAGGTACCAGCGGCGGCCCCAGTTGACGAGGCGGTACGGCTCGACGTCGCGCAGCGCGGCGGCGGCGCCGGCCTCGCGGGTCACGTAGTCGAAGCGGAGGCGTTCGTGGTCGCGGGCGGCGTTGACGATCGTCGTCAGTAGCTCGTAGGAGACCTGCGGGCCGCCCTGGCGGGCGGGGACGGCGGCGGTGTAGGTGGTCAGGGCGTTGACGCGGCGGCGCAGCCGGGGAGGCAGGACCTGCTCCAGCTTGGACAGGACGCGCAGGGAGGACTCCTCGATGCCGGTGACCGAGCCGCCGGCGGCGGTGCGCATGCCGACCGCGACGGCGACGGCCTCCTCGTCGTCGAGAAGGAGCGGGGGCAGGGTGCTGCCCGCGCCCAGCCGGTAGCCGCCGACCGCGCCGCGCGTGGCGTGCACGGGATAGCCGAGGCGACGCAGGCGTTCGACGTCGTTGCGCACGGTGCGGGTGGTGACCTCAAGGCGTTCCGCGAGGTCCGTGCCGCTCCACTCGCGCGGGGTCTGGAGGAGGGAGAGGAGGCGGAGGAGGCGGGCCGATGTTTCCAACATGAGATGAAGTCTGCCAGTGCATTAGGAACGTGCTGTTCCTAATGCACTGCGAGGCTGCTGGGCATGGAGAAGACCAGTGAGAACACGACTGAGAACAGCAGCGGCCGGAAGTGGCTCGGCCTCTTCGCCATCCTGACGGCGATGATCATGAACATCCTCGACTCGACCATCGTCAACGTGGCCGCCCCCTCGATCCAGGCGGACCTCGGCGGCACCGAGTCGAGCCTCCAGTGGATCGCCGCCTCCTACACCCTCGCCCTCGCGGTCGGCCTCCTGACGGGCGGTCGGCTCGGCGACAAGTACGGCCGGCGGCGGATGATGCTGCTCGGCGCGGCCGGGTTCCTCGCCGCCTCCATCGCCTGCGCGCTGGCCTGGTCGCCGGGGGTGCTGGTCGCGGCCCGGGTGGCGCAGGGCCTGTTCGGCGCGGTGATGATCCCGCAGGCGTTCGGGCTGATACGCGACCTGTTCCCGCCGCGTGAGATCGGCAAGGCGTTCGGCGCGCTGGGCCCGGTCATCGGCCTGTCGACGATCGCGGGCCCGATCGTGGCCGGGGCGCTGGTCGACGCCGACATCCTCGGCACCGGCTGGCGGATGGTCTTCCTCATCAACCTGCCGCTGGCGGCGTTCACGCTGCTCGCGGGGCGGGCCGCGCTGCCGACCGCCGGCACGCGGCGGGCGATGCGGCTGGACGGCGTCGGCGCGGTGCTGGCGGGGGCGGGGATGTTCCTGCTGGTCTACCCGCTGGTGCAGGGCCGCGAGCTGGGCTGGCCGTCGTGGCTGGCGGCGGTCGCGGCGGGCTCGGTCGTGGCGTTGGCGCTCTTCGTGCGGCGGCAGGTGCGGCGCAAGCGGGCCGGTGAGACGCCGCTGGTGGAGCTGAGCGTGCTCGCGAAGCGCTCGTACACCTCGGGCGTCGGGTTCGTGATCGTGTTCTTCGGCTCGATCGTCGGCTTCTCGCTGACCACCGGGTTCCTGCTCCAGCTCGGCATGGGCCACAGCCCCGTGCGGGCGAGCCTGATGATGGCGCCGTGGGCGGTGGGGGCGTTCCTCGGCTCCGGCTTCGGCGCGGCGATGATGGGGAAGATGGGGCGCCGGATCCTGCACCTGGGCCTGTCGCTGATGGGCGCCGGGCTGGTGGGCGTGTACGCCGTGCTGCGCGGGGCGGGCGACGGGGGGCCGGGCGCCTGGGAGCTGGCCGGGCCGTTCCTGGTCTACGGCTTCGGCATGGGCATGATCTTCGTGCCGCTCTTCGACATCATCATGGGCGAGATCCGCGACCACGAGGTGGGGTCGGCGTCCGGGCTGCTGGAGTCCTTCCAGCAGATGGGGTCGAGCCTGGGGGTGGCGGTGCTGGGCACGGTCTTCTTCTCGGCGGTGGGCGCGCGGCCGGCGACCGGGGAGTTCGTGAACGCCAGCGAGCACGTCACGCTCATCACCCTCGGGCTCACGGCGCTGGCCTTCGCGCTCGGCTTCCTGCTGCCGAGGCGGGCGCGCGAGACGGGGCACGCCGGTCCGGCGGCGGTGGAGGAGCCGGAGGGGGCGGCGGAGGCGGTGCGGGAGCGCGAGCCAGCACTCATCTGACGCGGAGACGTGCGCGCGCCGGGTCCGGGAGCACCGGGCCCGGCGTGCACGTTCTCGCGTGCTCGCTTGCGTGCGTGCGCGCGAGAACGCATTGCGGCCGTGGGGCGTTGGCTGCTTGCGTGGGCGTGTGCCTCTGACGTCCGCGGACACCGCGTACGACCGCGCGGGGCCGGGGCCGGGGCCACGGCCCCGGGGCGACGGCCTGCCCGTCGTCCTCCTCCACGCGGGTCCCCTTCCCGGACGGGTCCTTCGGCACGGTCTTCACCGTCAACTTCTACGGCCTGCTCCGCCAGGCCGAACGCGAGGAGTTCCTCGCCGAGGCCCGCCGCGTGGCCACCGACCTCATCGTCGTCGACCTCCGCGCCGACGGCGGCACCCCCACCGAGGGCCCCGAACACCGCGAGGTCCAGGGCACCCCGTCCGCCATCTTCCGCCGCCGCTTCACCCCCGAGAGCCTGGTCGCCGAGCTGGGCGGCGAACTGGTCTACCGCCGGGACGTACTTCCTCATGGTGCAGGCCGAGCTCCCCTGACTCCGCCACGCGTCGACGGAGCGACAGGGGATATGCACGGCGTCCCCGTCGTCATACGGTGATCATCGCGCGCTCAGGCGTGAGCCGAAGGCTGAGGGAGGCGACCGCATGGCGGGGGTTGGGCGGCTTCGACCGGAGGATCCGCGTGACATAGCCGGTTACGTGCTCCAGGGCCGGCTGGGGGCGGGCGGCATGGGGACGGTGTACCTCTCCGCGACGCGCGGCGGGCAGCCGGTCGCCCTGAAGGCCGTGCACCGCCACCTGGCCGAGGACCCGAGGTTTCGGCGGCGGTTCGAGCAGGAGGTGCGGGCCGCCCGGCGCGTGCGCGGGCGTTACGTGGTGCCGGTGGTGGACAGCAACACCGAGGGCTCCCTGCCGTGGCTGGCCACCGAGTACGTCCCGGGGCCGTCGCTCGCCCAGGCCGTGACCGACCGCGGGCCGCTGCCGCCGGCGACGGCGTTGCGCCTGATGGCGGGCGTTGCCGCCGCGCTGGAGAGCGTCCACGCGGCGGACGTCGTCCACCGTGACCTCAAGCCGGGCAACGTGCTGCTGGCACCGGACGGACCGGCCGTCATCGACTTCGGGATCGCACGGGCGGCCGAGGCCACCGCGCTGACCGGCACCGACACCCGCATCGGCACCCCGGCGTACATGGCGCCCGAGCAGATCAGGGGCGATGCCCCCGCCGTCCCGGCCACCGACGTCTTCGCGCTCGGCCTGACGGCCCATTTCGCCGCGACGGGAACCCACCCCTTCGGGGGCGGCCCGGCCCCGGTCATCCTCTACCGCATCGAGAGCAAGGAGCCCGACCTCGCCGCCTGCCCGGACCCGCTACGGGACATCGTCCGCCGCTGCCTGGCGAAGGACCCGGACGACCGGCCCACGCCGGACGAGGTGGTGACGCTGTGCCGTGACGTGGCCCTCGGGCCGGGCGTGGCGGAGGTGCTTCCCGCCGCCGGATGGCTGCCGGCGGACGCGACCGCCACCACCCCGCTCGCGCCGGCATCGTCTCAGCCGACGCGCACCGCGACGGTCGTCCCGCACTCGGCCGGCATACCCGGAAGCCCTTCGCCGCCTCCCCCCGCCTGGCCGTCGCCGCCCATACCGACGCCGCCGACGCCGCCGTCGCCGCCGACGCCCGGAGCGAGGCGGTGGCGCCGCGGCGCGGGAGCGGGCGTCGCCGGGGTCGCCACCGCTGCGGTCATCGCCCTGCTCGCCTGGTTTCTGACCCTGGGCGGCGACGGGAACGACGATCCCTCCGGTACGGCGGGCAAGGACTCGACCGGCGGGACGGCGGGGAGCCCCTCTCAGCAGGACCCCGCCGCCGAGGAGACGCCGTCGGTGACGGGGGAAACCGTGTTCAGCAACCTGGACAACGGCCTCTGCCTGGACTCCCCCAAGAGCGGAACGGTGAACGGGGGCGAGTGCGACGGAGGCGACTCCCAGCGGTGGGAGGTCTTCGACGACGGGCGCCTGCGCAACGTGGCCACCGGTCGCTGCATCCTCGACGCCGGTTACGTGGCGGCCATACGGGAGTGCGACGAGGGAGGCCACGGAACGCGATGGGAGATGGACGCGCAGATCGGCGCGCTGCGCAACGTGGACACAGAATGGTGCCTCGTCGCCACCCCCAGCGGCGATCTGACGATGCTCGGCTGCAGTAGCGCCGACGCCACGCAGTGGGTGGCCCGCGCACCGCACAACGCCCTGAGCAACGGGCACACCGGCCGCTGCCTGGACGGGCGCGACGGCGTGTCCACCGCCGAGTGCGACCAGGAGAGCGGCTTCCAGCAATGGCGGATGGTCGGAGACGGCAAGCTGCGCAACGTCGCCTACGACCAGTGCCTGAGCAGCGACACCGATGGCGAGGTCTTCCTCGAGGAGTGCGAGAAGAAGCCCGGCGGGTCCGGCGAGTCCCAGGGCTGGTTCTGGCACGGCGAGGACAGAAACGGCCCTATGGGCACCGACGACAGCGACGGATGCCTGGACGGCGAGTCGAGAGGAGAGGTGTACCTGTACTCCTGCGACGGCGGCGACCACCAGCAATGGGAGTCCCTGGGAGACGCCGCCCTCCCCTGAGCCTGCTCGTTCGGGCGGGTTAGGGTCGGCCCATGGAGCAGCACGTCCAGCACGTCACGGTGGTCACGGGCGGAAGCAGGGGAATCGGCGCGGCGGTCGCGGAGCGGCTGGGGCGGGAAGGGCACCGCGTGGCCGTCGGGTTCGTGCGGGACGAGGCCGCCGCCGAGGCCGTCGTGGCCTCGGTGCGGGCGGCCGGGAGCGAGGCCGTCGCCGTGCGCGGGGAGGTCAGCTCCGAGGCCGACGTCGACCGGCTCTTCGACGTCGCGCGGGACAGGCTGGGGCCGGTGACCGGCCTGGTCAACAACGCCGGAGTCACCGGCCCGCTGGGGCGTTTCACCGAGACGCCCGCCGAGGTGATGCGGCGCGTGGTCGAGGTCAACGTCATGGGCGCCCTGCTGTGCGCGAAGCGGGCGGCCCGCGAGATGTCCACCCGCTACGGCGGCTCGGGCGGCTCCATCGTCAACATCTCCTCCGGGGCCGCGACCCTCGGCAGCCCCGACGAGTTCGTCCACTACGCCGCCAGCAAGGCGGCCGTGGACACGCTGACGCTCGGCCTGTCCAAGGAACTGGGCCCGGAGGGCGTCCGCGTGAACTCCGTGCTGCCGGGCGCGATCACCACCGACATGCACGCGACGATGGGCGACCCGGACCGCGCCCACCGCATGGCGGCGGCCGTCCCCCTGCGCCGCCCCGGCACGCCCGAGGAGATCGCCAACGCCGTCGCCTGGCTGCTGTCCGACGAGGCGTCGTATACCACGGGCGCGATCCTGCGCGTGGCGGGCGGGCGTTAGGGCGGCCTGCTGATCACCGCTTCGGGGCCTCGGTCGTCGGCCCGTCGCTGCTGGACTCCGCGCCCGCCATGGCGGCGGCGTACGCCCTGCTGGCACTCCGGCCAACCCTACTCGCGCGTAAAAATCTTGGAAGCACCCCTTGCGTTCTGCGATCCCACGCGCGTCAATGAACATCGCGGACCGCAAGGACAGTTCAGTTCGTCGGTCGTGTCGGCGGAGGCCGGTACGGGAGCAGGCCGCGGCCCCGTACGCTCTCCGGCCGCCGGTGGCACCGCATCGCGCGCGCAGCGCACACGGAGGAGTCCCCCCAACACCGCACCACCCCGGGCGTGGTGGAGCTCTGCCACGCCCTGAACCTCCCGTGCGCCGGACCGTGCGTCGGCGCGGAGCGCGGCACGACCGCAGGACTGCGCACGCCACAAGGCACAAAGCACGAGTCACAGGTAACTCCCCCACACCGAAAGGTAGTTTCCATGCGACGCACCAAGCTCGGGATCGGGTTGGTGACCACCACGGCGGCGTTGGCCGCGGGCGCGTTCGCCCTCGCGCCGGCCGCCACCGCCGTCGAGCCGACGACCGCGACGGTCTCTGCCGACTGCGGCATCTTCGGCTCTGGCGAGGCGACCCTCGAAGCGACCCAGGACGGCACGTCGGCGACCATCACCGTCTCGACCTCGGCCGTCACCGCACCCATCTCCGTCGACGCCGGCACGGTCGACTCGACGCTCACGCTGACGAACGCGGACGGCGAGTCGGTGACCTTCACCGGCAGCGACAACCCGGCGATGGCAGCCGGGGACCCGGTGACGACCGGCCCGCTGACCGGCACGGTCGCGGCGGGCGACGTCCTGGAGGCGGACACCCTGGAGGCCCAGGTGATGGGTCTCGACATCTCCTGCACCGCGACCTCGGCGCAGGACCCGGGGCCGTTCGAGTTCTGACCCCCGAGGGCCGGGCCGGCGACCGTCGGCCCGGCCCCTACACCCACCCCCCAACGCCACGCCGAGACATGCAGGCGGGACAGGGGGCGGCCAGCAGGGACTCCTCCGCGAGCGTCGGATTCAGCCGCTCTGTGAGGGGGAGGGTGCGCGATCCGAGCACGTTCCCGGCGTTGTCCAGCGCGCTGATCCGCCAGGCGTCCTCAGCGCCTGCTTCCTCACCCGCTCCCTCCGGTGGGGTCACCTCGGCGACGGTCTCGAAGCCGGTCTTCGCCACCGTATCCACCACCTCGCCGCCGACCTCGATGCGCCAGCTGTCGACCTCCGTGGCGCCGTTCCAGCTCATGTACAGCTCGCGGGTCCCGTCGGCGTCGGTGTCGGCGTCGGTGTCGGCGTCGGCGTCGCTGTCGCTGTCGGCGTCGGCGTCGGCATCCCTCCAGGCCACGTCGGGCGGGGCGGCCGGGGTGCCGCGCCAGTTCACGGCCCGTTCGGCGCGGTAGGTGTAGACGTCTTCCGGGAAGCTGGCGGTGAACACCGGTTCCGTGCCGGCGAACTCCACGATCTGCCCGCTCGCGCCGTAGGACACCAACTGGTTGCCGTTGGCCACCTTCCGATTGGAGCCCGTGACGGACGAGTACACGCCCTCCTCCGTCCGCAGATCCGTCACCAACTCCGCCGTCATCGTCTCCTCGTCGAGGTCGTAGATCGCGCCGCGCGAGAAATTCCGGCTCTCCTCGCCGTTGTCGAACACCGACAGGCTCCCGTCGGACCGCCGCCGCGCGTCGTGCTGGTTGGCGGGCATGTCGGCGTCGTCGGCGAAGGTGAAGTCGCTGTTCTCGCCTCCGAAGCGCCAGACGATGTCGCCGCTGTCGAGGTCGATCTTGTAGACGGTGCTGGTGTTGCGCGCGCTCATCAGCAGGTCCCCGTCGGTGTCGTACTCCAGCGAGTTGGCGTGCACGTAGTCCGCCAATCCCAGCGTCAGCGGCCAATGCGTCTCGTCGAGCGGAATGTGGTCCAGCGCGCTCCACTCGAAGGTGACCTCGCCGGTCGTGATGTCCTGCTCCTGCACGATGACGTCCAGCACCAGCGCGTCGGCCGGCCCGCCGTACTCGCTCAGGTCGGAGGCGACGGCGTGGTCGCCCAGCATCATGACCCGCGAGCCGTCCCGGCTGAACGCGATGTCGTGCGTGTCGGTGGAGTAACCGGACACGCCGAACGCGGCGATCTCGGTATACGACGAGTCCAGCAGGACGTACTCGTGGCCTCCCTCACCGTCGTCCCGGTACAGGCAGAGGACCGTCTCGCCCTGATAGGTCATCTCGGTGAGATTCCTCCCCGATCCCCACCAGACGAGGTCGCCGCCGTTGTCGTACATGGCATTGGTCATGGAGTCGGGGCCGGTGCCCGGTGAGGCGAACAGCAGGCCGGGGTCCTCCCGCCCGGTCGTGGTCGTGGTCAGCTCGGGGGGCACCTCGGCGGCGATGTCGGGCCGGGATACGAGGCCCTCATCCCCGCCTGCCTCGGCCGGCCGCTCCACGGCCACGGCCTCGGCGGTGGACCCGGCGAACGGCACGGCGAACACCACCGTGGCCAGCATGATGACGGCTCGGGCGGCCGACCGGGTGCGATGGCGACGGCCCGGATTCGGACCTGGATTCCGGGGCACGGGGACTCCTCCTCGTCGAACGAGGTGCGGGCGAAGATACACACAGTGACAAGTATATTACCCAATGCAACGCCTTGTATGCCCGCAGCGAGCCCGGGGGCGGGCAGCTCGCAGCCCCCGGGGATCGCGAGGATCACCCCTCCAGCGGCGCCAGCACCCGGTTCGCCGTCTGCCGGTAGATCACCGACGACCGGAAGGTCACCACCTCCCGCCGCGCCGCCAGGCGGTCCATCAGGAACGCGTGCAGCCGTTCGATGTCCGGCACGGCCACGTGCACCACGATGTCGTCGTCGCCCGACACCACGAACACCGACACCACATCCGGCAGCCCCACCAGGTACGCCTCGAAGCCCGTGATCACCTCCCGGCTCAGCGGCCGCATCTGCACGAAGACCAGCGCCTGGAGCGAACGCCCCACCGCGCGCGGCTCCACGGCCGCGTGATAGCCGCTGATCACGCCGCGCGAGCGCAGCGCCCGCACCCGCTCCAGGCAGGTGGAGGGCGCGATGCCGACCAGGCGGGCCAGCTCGCGGTTGGTCAGCCGTGCATCGCGCTGGAGATGCCCGATGATCGCCGCATCAATGTCGTCCATGGCCGCCATTCTGCACGCCCTTCCGAATATGGTTCGGGCCCGCCTCCACTGCGGCGTATCTCCCTCTAGATTTCCGAGTACATCCCGATCGAGAGGACGCCCCCACCCATGGCGACAGCCGTCACCGTCACCACCGCCGTTGACCACTACGATCGGCTGCTCGCCGAGCACTACACGTGGATGCTCGGCGGCGACGTCCCCGCGCTCGCCGCCGCCGAGCGGGCGTTCCTCTCCCAACTCGGCCTGGAGCACGGCCCGGCCGGCCTCCTCGCCGTCGACCTCGGCTGCGGCCCCGGCCACACCAGCCTCGCCCTTGCCGGGCTCGGCTACGCCCCCGTCTACGCCGTCGACCTGAGCCAGCCGCTCCTGGACGAGCTCGCCACCAACGCCGCCGGCGCCCCCGCCGTCCAGCCGCTGCGCGCCGACCTCCGCAACGCCCTGCCGCAGTACGTCCGCCCGGGCTCCGCCGCGGCCGTCGTCTGCCTCGGCGACACCCTCACCCACCTCCCCACCCGCGGCGATGTCGCCGCCCTGCTCCGCGACATCGCCGACGCCCTCGCCCCCGGCGGCAGGGCCGTCCTCTCCTACCGCGACCTGGCCGTCCCCCTCACCGGCACCGCCCGCTTCCTCCCGGTCCGCGCAACCGAGGACCGGATCATGACCTGCTTCCTCGAATACCCCGACGACTACGCCGACTACACGGTCGTCGTCCACGACCTCGTCCACACCCGCACCGGCCCCGGCGCCGACTGGACCCTCCACACCAGCAGCTACCGCAAGCTGCGCCTCTCCCACGCCTGGGTGCTGGAGCAGTGCCGCAACGCCGGTCTGCGCGTCATCCACGACCGCACCGGCCCGGGCAGCGGCGGGATGCGGACGGTCGTCCTGGAGCGGTAGGCCTCAGGCGAACGGCCCTCCACCGCCGAACGCCCCGCCGCTGTCAGTGCTGGCTCCTACAGTCGGCCGCATGAGCAGCAGCACCCCGACGAAGCAGCCCTCCTCCCTCGCCGCCGTACGGGAGTCGTACGACACGGTGGCCGCCGAGTACGCGAGGCGCTTCACGCTGGCCGAGATCGATCCCGTGGCGCGGGCGATGCTGTCCGCGTTCGCCGACCTCGTGAGGGGATCGGGTCCGGTCGCGGACCTGGGATGCGGTCCCGGCCACGTGACGGCGCACCTGGCAGGGCTCGGCCTGCCATCGTTCGGCATAGACCTGTCACCGAAGATGATCGAGCTGGCGCGCCAAACCCACCCCGAGATGCGGTTCCGCGTGGGCTCGATGACCACCCTCGACATCCCGACCGCCGAACTCGGTGGCATCCTGGCGTTCTTCTCCACCCACCACACACCCCCCGAGTGGCTGCCCGTCGTCTTCGCCGAGTTCCACCGCACCCTCGCCCCCGGCGCGTGCCTGATGCTCGGCACCCACGTCGGCGACAACGAGCGCTACCGCCCGGCCACGGCGTACGGCGGCCACCCGGTGTCGTACGAGTCCTATCTGCTGCCGGCCGACCGCACAGCCGAGCTGCTGGAGCGGGCCGGGCTCGTCATCACCGCCCGCCTGGCGCTGGAGCCCGCGGCAGAGGGCAAGAGACCGAGCGCCACCTTCCTGGCCCGCAAGGTGCGGGACTCGGACGGCCGGGTGGAGGAGTGGAACGCGGCCGTGCGAAGGCACCTGGAGGAAGGGTGATGCCGGGGTGCCGGGCCTTGGGCCCGCGACCCCGGTAGGTCACGGGCCCGGCGGAACGTCGGGGATGTCGGGGATGTCGTCGATCCAGGCGTAGCGCGTGCCGCCGCCGTCCGTGGAGCGGAGCTCGTAGAGACCGAGGTCTCGGTCCTCCTCGCGGGCGGCCAGGATCAGGGGGAGCACAGCCTGGCCGGTGATGAGGAGGTCGACGGTGCGGCCGTGCCGGGGGCCGCCGTCGTAGCGAACGCGGATCACGTGAGGTGATTCCGGAGACGCGGTGGGCTGAGTCACGCATTCAGACTATCGGGGCACACTGACATCAACTGGCGTCTTACATCGCCCGAATCACCTCCAAAACGGGCAGCGGGCGACGTAGTGCCACTCGATCGAGTGAAGAAAGAGTGGAGACCGACTTTCACGGCGCGGGGCGCATCACCGAGCGCTGGCGGCCGATGCTCGTGATCTCCAGCTCCACCACATCCTCCGGCGCCAGATAGGGGAAGCGGCCCGACAGCGCCACGCCCTGCGGCGTACCGGTGTTGATCACGTCGCCCGGCTCCAGCACCAGGTACTGCGACAGGTGGTGCACCAGCTCCGCCACGCCGAAGATCATGTCGGCCGTCGTCGAGTCCTGCCGGGGCTCGCCGTTGACCCACGAGCGCAGGGTCAGCGCCTGCGGGTCACCCACCTCGTCGGCCGTTACCAGCACCGGCCCCATCGGGTTGAACGTCTCGCAGCTCTTCCCCTTCGACCACTGCCCGCCCGAGTCGTCCAGCTGATAGGTGCGCTCGGAGACGTCGTTGCTGATCGTGTAGCCCGCGACGTGCGTCAGCGCCTCCTCGCGCGACGCCGTGTAGCGGGCACGGCGGCCGATGACGACGGCCAGTTCGACCTCCCAGTCGGTCTTCTTCGAGCCGCGAGGGATGAGCACATCGTCGTACGGGCCCACGACCGTGTTGGGGGACTTGTAGAAGAGGATGGGCTGCTCGGGCGGCTCGGCACCGGACTCGGCGGCGTGGGCGGCGTAGTTCTGGCCGATGCACAGCACGGCGGAGGGGCGCGCGACCGGCGGGCCGATGCGTTCGCCCTCGACGCTGGTCTCGGACAGCGTCGTCGCGTCCGCCAGCAGGCCGGGGTTATCGGCGAGGGCGGCGAGGAAGGCGCCGTCGATGTCGGCGGTGACCGGGCGCAGGTCGTAGTGGCGGGTGCCGTCGGAGGAGGCGAGTACGGGGCGTTCCTGGCCAGGCTGGCCGACGCGCATCAGACGCATGGGGTGTGGCTCCTCGTTTGTTCATGTGTGGTCGTGGGCGGGGTCTAGTGTGCCCTGACCGCGCGCGGATGGCGCCACCGGTGCTGGAGGAGCGGCCACCGCACGGCCGAAGGGCCGCCACGCCACGAAGGTCAACGCCGCCATCACCGCCGCCGAGACCCAGAACGGGCCGGTCACCCCGAGCCAGGCCGCGATCGGCCCGCCGAGCAGCGAGCCCAGCGCCGAGCCGCCCATCGCGAAGAACATGAAGACGCTCTCGACCCGCCCCCGCAGCTCGTCCGGGACCACCCGCTGCCGCAGCGTGCGCTCCACTCCACCCCATACGCCGCCGTGAATCCCGAACGCGACGAACACCGCTCCGGCCACCCACGCCGTGGTGGCCAGGCCCAGCCCGACATGCGTGAGCGTCTCGATCACGAGGCCGACGCGCAGCAGCACCGGGGCGCCGAACCACCCTTGCAGGCGCGGCGCGCACACCGCGCCCGCCAGCCCGCCCACCGCGATCGCGGTCAGGAAGGCGCCGTAGCCGAGCGCGCCCAGGCCCAGCCGCTCCCGCCCGTAGAGGACGAGGATGGAGATGGCGGACATGAGGGTGATGTTCATGAGGCAGAGCGTGAGGGTGAGCATGCGAAGCGCCGGGTGGTGCCACAGCCAGCGCACGCCCTCGGCTATGTCGGATCGGACGGAGCGGCGCTGCGGAGTGCCGGCGTGCGCGGGAGCGGGCGCGGGCCCGGGAGCGGAAGCAGGCCCCGGTGTACGCCGCAGCGCCGCCATCAGGAACGCCGTCAGCGCGTACGTCGCCGCGTTGACGCCGAACGGCAGCGCCGCCGCCCCGACGAAGAGGGCCGCGCCCAGCGGGGGCGCGGCGAAGCGGTTGATGACGAAGTAGACGCCCTGCATGCGGGCGTTGGCGCGCGGCAGGTCCTCGGAGGCGACGACGGACGGGACCAGAGAGTTCCAGGCCGTGTCGGCCAGCGTCTCGCACGTGCCCAGCAGGAACCCGGCCGCGTACACGGCGGGCAGCACCACCGCCGGCTCGCCCTCCCCCGCCAGCACCGCCAGCGCCAGCCCGCCGATCAACGCCGCGCGGACGGCGTTCACGACGACGATCAGCCGGCGCCGGTCGAGGCGGTCGACGAGGACGCCGCTGACGAGGGAGAGGAGCAGCCACGGGAGCTGCTGGACGAAGACGGCCAGGCCGACCAGGACCGGGTCGTCCGTGACGGAGGCGACGAGCAGCGGCGCGGCGGCCGCGAGGAGTCCGTCCGCGAGGTTGGAGACGGCGGCGGCTCCCCACAGCCTGTTGAAATCCCTGCCAAGTCCGGTCACCGGCGCAGGCTATCCGCGCCCCGGTCAAGGCGGCTCGCGCTTTTCCGTCCTCGTGTCAGTCCTCGTGTAAGCCCTCGTGTAAGCCCTCGTGTCAGTCCTCGACTTGCGGCATCTCGCCGACGGTCCGGGAGGGGTCGAGCACGGTGAAGGCGGCCCCCTGCTGGTCCACGACGCTCGCGATCCGGCCGTAGGGGCTGTCCATCGGGCCGTCCGTGACCTGGCCGCCGAGCTTGGTGACGGTGGTGGCGGCGTCGTCGCAGTCGTCGACGGCGAAGCAGATCGCGACGTGCGGGGCCTTGGGGCCCGGCATGCCGGGCCCGAGCGCGAAGCGCCCGGCCACCATGGCGTCGCCGATCTTCCAGATCGCGTAGTCCATGTGCTCGTCGAGCATCCGCTTGGGCGTGATGGTGGGAAAGACGGCCGGGTAGAACGCGTCCACCGCGGCGACGTCGTTGGTGCCGATCTCCACCCAGGCGACGGAGCCGGGCTCCTCCTTCTTCTCGAAGCCCTTGTGGGTGCCGGGCTGCCAGGCGCCGAACACCACGCCGCTGGGGTCCGTGGCCATCAGCATGCTGCCGAACTCGCCCACCTGCATGGGATCCGTCAGAAGCTGCCCGCCGTTGTCCCGGATGCGGGCGGCCGTCGCCTGGATGTCGCTGGTGGAGAAGTAGACCGACCATGCGGCGGGCATGCCCTCCTGCTCCGGCATCTGCGGCATGAGCGCGGCGACGTTCTTGCCGTCGGAGAACGCCTGCGTGTAGCCGCCGTACTCTTTGGCGCCTTCGTCGAAGGTCCAGCCCAGCAGCTCGCCGTAGAACTGCTTTCCGGCTTCCAGGTTCGGGAGCATGGCGTCCGCCCAGCAGGGCGCGCCCTCGGGGATCTCGGGCATGGCGGGTGTCCTCCTTGAGGTAGTTCTTACTACTTTGGTTCGTACATATGTACGTGACCCGCGTCACGTCACGCTAGTCACATCGGCCACGTCCCGCACCCCGGGAAATCGAACATTTGGTCAATTCTTTTCTTTGACGATCGGCGAGTCATCGGCAAGTCACATGAGCGCCGACGCTCGCCGCGCCACAGGAAGGCCAACTCCCGGCAGTGCTTGTCACTTATGGTGCTCATGTGGTCACCTTGCGTAGAACATCGTCGTGTTCGCACGTGGAGATGAAACTGCGATGAGATCGACCCACGAAATGGTCGGAACACTGCTCACCAAGGAGCTCGGAGTGCCCGGAAACGCGCTCGCCCCGCACGCGTCGCTCGAGGAGCTGCGGCTGGACTCGCTCGCCCTGGAAGAGCTGCGCTTTCTCGCGGAGGAACGTTTCGACATCGACCTCACCGACGCCCCCATGACTCCCCGCAACACCGTCAGCGACCTGGTCCGCCTGATCCACCAGCGGGTGAGTCCCGAATGAGCGCGTTCACCGCCGCCGTCACGGGGATCGGGTTGGTCACCGCCGCCGGGGTCACCGCCGCCGAGACCTGGGAGCGCGTGCTCCAGGGGGTGCCGGGCAACGTCGGCCCCATCCCCCAACTCGCCGGTCTCGCCTACGACTTCGGCTACTCCGTCCCGCCGGGCCGCCTCGACGCCGACGCGCTGCTCGGACGTTCGGCCGCGCGCACGATGGAACGTTTCGCCCAACTCGCCGTCATCGCGGCCCGCGAGGCCCTCGACCAGGCGGGCATCAGCACCGAGGACTGGAACGCCACCCGCGTCGCCGTCGTCATCGGCAGCGCCCACGGCGGACTCGACGTCTACGACGACGCGACGGCGATGATGCGCGCCAAGGGTGACCGCCGCGTCTCCCCGATGGTCACGCCGCTCAGCCTGCTCAACCACGCCGCCGCCAGCGTCAGTCTCGACACCGGCGCGCGCGGCCCGAGCATGGGCATGGCCGCCTCCTGCGCCTCGGGCACCTCGGCCATCGGCCACGCCCGCCTGCTGCTGCGGGCCGGGCTGTGCGACATCGCCATCGCGGGCGGCGCCGAGTCGATGCACTCGCGCACCCTCATCGCCTCGGCCATCCGCGCCGGGACCGTCTCCACCCACCGCCACGATCCCGCCGCCGCCTGCCGCCCGTTCGGCGCCGACCGCGACGGCATGGTGATGGGGGAGGGCGCGGGCGTCCTCGTCCTCGAACACCCCGGCCACGCGCGGGCGCGCGGCGCGCGGGTGCTGGCCCGCGTCTGCGGCTACGGCTCGGCCAACGACGCCCACAGCCCGGCCGTCCCGCACCCGGAGGGCGCGGGCCTGGAGCAGGCGCTGCGCACGGCGTTGGCCGACGCGGCCGAGGCGGGTGTGGCGCCGGAGGACATCGGGCACGTCAACGCCCACGGCACCGGCACCGTCGCCAACGACGCCATCGAGGCCGCCGCCCTCCACCGGGTGCTCGGCACGGGCCCGTTGGTCGCGTCGACCAAGGCGGTCACCGGCCACACCCTCGGCGCGGCCGGCGCCATCGAGACGGCGTTGACGGTGCTCGCGCTGCGCGACCAGGTGGTGCCGCCCACCGCCAACCTGGACGCGCTGGACCCGGAGATCCGCGTCACGCTCCAGGCCAAGCGGGCCCGGCCGACGCGGATGACGGCCGCGGTGAAGACCTCACTGGGCTTCGGCGGGCACAACGCGGCGCTGGTGCTGACCCGGTAGCGCGCGGGCGCGCGTGGCGGCGGCGAAACGATCCGGCGGCGGCGCCCCGTGCGGCCGGGGCCGAGGGTTTCGGCCCCGGAGACCCGGCGCAGCGGGGCCCCGCGGGGCGGAGCCCGCTGCGCCGGGCCGGTCCTGGGCGCACCCGCCGCTCAGAGCGGCGGATGCGCGTTGGCCAGCAGGCGGGCGAAGTGCTCGGGGAACCAGGTGCCGAGCGGCCCGCCGCCCTGCATCGCGCCGGTCGGGCCGCCGCTCATCGGGTCGTACTCGGCGCACTCGCCGTCCGGCGCCCCCACGCCCTCGTCGGACGGCAGGTCCTCGGCCGTGCCGTCCGACTCGCCCGGCGGCTTGATCCAGGCGTAGGCGTCGATGCCCGGCTCCGGGGAGGCCACCGGCCGCGCGCCGAGGCCCGCGCCCTCCTGGTTGCACCAGTCGGTCACGAGCCGGCGCCGGTCGATGCGGCTGCCGTCCACGTACGTGTCGAGGTCGTACGTCCCGGTCACCGGCCCCGTCGGGCGGTCCGGCCCGCCCCAGCCGTTCCGCGAGGTGTCGATCACCATGCCGATGCCGTCGTCGAAGCCGAGGGAGATCAAGCGCTGCCGGATCTCCTCGGTGTACGGCAGTTCGTCGACGTAGTTGTTCCAGTCCACCCACTTGGACTGGCGGACGGAGACGCCGGCGACCGTGTCGGTGATGCTGAGGAACTCTTCCCGCAGCACCCCGTAGTCGGCGGTGTTGACGACGAAGCCGTGCACGTCCGCCGGGGTCGCCCCGCCCGTCGTCGCCGCGTCGAGGAGCAACTCCGTGGCCGGGAGGGCGTTGTCGTCCCAGCCGAGCTGGCCGTGGCGCCCGGCGTCGAGGTAGGGGTAGACGTTCGGGAGCTCGCCGAGCCGGTCCAGGGCGTGGCCGATGCCGCGGAGGTAGTTGCCGTTGGCCTTCATCTCCTCGCACAGCGCGGTGGCGGAGGGGCGGCCCCCGGCGTGCAGGACGAGGCTCTGGAGCGAGTCGGGCTCGACGAGGGTCACGACCCGCAGCCCGGCGTAGGCCGGGTCGCTCAGGGTCTCGACGATGGGGTCGATGAACTCGGCGCGGTAGCGGTCGATCTCGTCCGGGCCCAGCTCGCCGAGCCAGGCGTCACGGCCGCAGGAGCGGCCCGGCAGGTCGTGGAGCACGAGCTGCACCAGGTCGGCGCCCTGGGCCAGCGCCTGGTCGAGATGGCCGGCCAGGCCCAGGGTCTGGCCGCCGCCACGGACGGCGGCGACGGAGTCCAGCCATACGGCGGTGGGCTCGTCGGCGACGGCCGAGCCGCCGGGCACGGCGGCGGCGTTGGCGGACCATTCGGGGTTGACGTAGACGGTCGCGCCCTCGTACGGGTTGTCGGCGCGCGCGGCGGCCTCGGGCGCCTCGGGCTGCTCGGGCGGCCCGGCCGCCGCGCTGCCGCAGAAGAGCGCGGCGGCGAGCGCGGCCGTGAACGCGGTGGCCGAGGCGAGGGCGCCGAGTGCGCGGGCGCCGAGTGCGCGGGCGCCGAGTGCGCGGGGTCTCGGTGAGGGGGTCATGGGGCTCCTCGTGACGGGCGTGCGTGCTGGCGGCGTTGGGCGTTGGGAGCGCTCCCATGCCGGAACGTAGCACCGAGGAGCCGCGACGTGAACGCCCTCAGCCGATGGTGTCCTCCGCCCGCAGGAACGCCTCGAGCCCTGCCAGGTCATCGGTGTTGACGTGGTCCACGTCGGCGGCGAGCAGCTCGCGCCACACCGCGTCGCGCGCCGCGCCCGGCGTGTCGGGCGTGGCCCAGAAGCGGACGCGCTGGCCCCGGGAGTGCGCGGTGCCGACGATCCGGTGCAGCAGCTCGCGCTCGGCGGGCGGGAACGGACCCACGCCCTGCCAGGTGAAGGAGGAGGTCCAGTTGCTGCTGATGAGCGGGATGAAGGAGGCGGGCGCGGGCTCGTCGGCGGCCAGGTCCTCCAGGCGGCCGTCGTAGAAGGCGTACCGCAGCCACTCGGCCTCCATCGGCACGCGGGCGGCCCGGTCGCCGGAGATGACGGCGGTCACCGCGCGGGTGCGGACGCGGCCGTCGTCCGTGGCCGAGCTGAAGAGGGCGCGGTAACGCCGCAGTTGGCGCGCGAGTTCGAGGTACGTCGCCTCGCCGGTGTTCTTGATGTCGATCAGGAGCTGGAGGGAGACGTCGTAGCCCCGGTAGACCGAGCCGCGGCCCGCGATCACCCGCTCCAGCAGCGGGTCGAGATAGAGCGAACGCAGCGTGCGGGAGGGGTCGAGGTCCACCGCGTCGTGGGCGACCAGCAACTCGCCGTCCACCAGCCAGATGTCGGCCTCCACGCTGGTGAAGCCGTGCGAGAGCGCGTCCAGGAGCGGGCGGTCGTGCTCGTAGTCGTTGTGGGCGTGCGCGCGGGGGAGCGGGGCAGGGCCCCGGCCGCGCCCCTGGCCGGCGGCGTGGGCGGCGGGCGCGACGCCGACCGCGGCGGCCGAGGCGGCGAGCCCGGTGAGCGCCGCGACGGCGTGGCGGCGGGTGAGAGTTGCCACGGGTCCTCCTGGGGATGCTGCGAGCGGGGATCGCAGCGAGTATGCCGGGAGGATTGAACAAGTGGTGGAATTGTCGCGAGAGTTCCCCGACCGGTCATCGAGGGTTCGCTGTCCCGGGCAGGTCGGGCAGGTCTGGTACGCCGCCTACGGGTCGAACGCCCACCCCGAACGCCTCGCCCGCTACCTGCGCGGCGGCACGCCGCCGGGCGGCCGGCTGCCGCATCCGGGCTGCCGGGATCCCCGGCCGCCGCGGCGTTCGGTGCCGGTGATGCTGCCCGGGGTGCTGTACTTCGCGACGGAGTCGAAGGTGTGGGGCGGCGGGCGGGCGTTCTACGACCCGGCGGCGGCGGGGGAGGAGACGGCGGCGCGGGCGTACCTGCTGACGGTCGGGCAGTTCTCGGACATCGCGGCGCAGGAGATGGGGCGGCGGCCGGCGGGGGACCTGGACCTGAGCGGGGTGCTGCGGGCGGGGCGGGCGCGGATGGGACCGGGGCGGTACGAGACGCTGATCTGCGCGGGGGCGATCGACGGGTTTCCGGTGGTGACGTTCACGGCCCCGACGCGGTGGGACAGCGGGCACCTGCCGCTGAACGCGCCGGCGGGCGGGTATCTGCGGCATGTGGGGGCGGGGCTGGCGGCGGCGCACGGGTGGAGTGTGGGGCGGGTCGCGGCGTACCTGGCGACGCGGCCGGGGGCGCGCGGCGTGTGGACCCCGGAGGCGGTGCGGGAGGCCCTGGCGGGCCTCCCGACCACATCCCACTCCGGCTAGGGCTGTGTTCTCCCCCGTCGGGGGAGGGATCAACCGCTCAGCCGCCCGGGAGGAGGACGGGCTTGACGACCTCGCCGGAGGCGGCGGCCCGTTCGGCCTCGTTGATCGCGCTCAGCGGGAACGTCCGGATCAGCCGGTCGAAGGGGAAACGCCCCTGCTGCCAGAGCTCGATGAGCTGCGGGATGAAGCGCTGCGGCACCGCGTCCCCCTCCACGATCCCGCGGAGCGTCCGCATGTGCCGCATCAGCTCAGGACCGACCCTGACCTCGCCGCGCCGCAGCCCGACGACGCCCAGCGTGCCGCCGGTCGCCAGCGCGTCCAGGTCGCCGGCGATCACGTCCGGGACCCCGGTGGTGTCGAAGCCGTAGTCCGCCCCGCCCTGCGTGATCTTCTGCACCTGGCGCGACACGTCGCCGTCGCTCACCACCTCCCCGGCGTCGATGGCGTGGGTCGCGCCCAGCTCGCGGGCCAGGTCGAGCCGTTCGGCCTGGACGTCGACCGCGATGATGGTCGTGGCGCCCGCCACGCGGGCCGCCATCACCGCGGCCAGGCCCATCGCGCCGAGGCCCGAGACCAGGACGCTCGACCCGGCCGTCACCCGCATCGCGACGAGGATCGCCCCGGCGCCGGTCTGGATGCCGCAGCCGAGCGGGCCGAGGAGTTCCAGGCGCAGCGCGGGGTCGACCCGCACCACGTTCCGTGCCGTTGCCAGGCAGTGGGTGGCGAACGACGACTGCCCGAACCACCGCGAGCTGACCGGCGTGCCGTCCGGCGCGTGGACGGCGGTCGAGCCGTCGACCCGCAGGCCCGACAGGTTGCGGGGGGCGAAGGTGTCGCACTGCGCCGGGTGGCCGCCGAGGCAGGCCAGGCAGAAGCCGCAGGAGTCGAAGGACAGCGCCACGTGGTCGCCGGGCACCAGGTGCTGCTCGCCCGGTACGCCGGGCCCCACGGCCTCGACGATGCCCGCGCCCTCGTGGCCGGTGATCACCGGCAGCCGGACGCCGGACTCGTCGCCGTCGCGTGGCAGCGTGTCCGTGGAGCAGAAGCCGGTGCCGACGATTCTGACGAGGATCTCGCCGGGGCCGGGCTCGGCGAGGTCGAGCGGTTCGAGGGCGTACGGGCCTTCCGGGTCGCGCAGCACAGCCGCCTGCATCTCCATTCCCCCAGGGTGCGGGCGCGCGGGGGGCGCCGCACCCTGGGCGGCGGGCGCGGCTCGCCTGTGCGGGTGAGTGGTGGTCCGGGGCTCCGCCTTCTGACCCCGTACCCTGGCACCCCGCCCGGGGCTGGGGCTGGGGCGCGCTGTCGCGGCCGCCTACAGAACGGCGCGTATCTGGTCCGCCGTCAGGACGTAGCCCGTGTCCGCATCCGTCACCGAGCGGGCGAAGACCATGCCGTACACCTCGCCGGAGGTGGTCAGCAGCGGGCCGCCGGAGTTTCCGGGGCGGACGAGGGAGCGGACGGTGTAGATGTCGCGAGTGACCACCGACTCGCCGTGGATGTCCTGGCCGCGTGCCTGGGTGCGGTCGGCGACCGTCGCGGCCTGGAGGTCGAGGCTGCCGTCCTCCGGGTAGCCCGCGACCACGGCGGGGTCGCCGGTCCCGGCCTCCTCCTCGCCGTCCGTCAGGTTCAGCACCGGCGCCACGAGGCCGGGGACGGACAGCACGGCCACGTCCGTGTCCGGGTCGAAGTGCACGATCTCCGCGTCCAGCCACTCGCCGACGCCGCCCGTCTGCACGGAGACCGCGCTGGCGCCGTCCACCACGTGGGCGTTGGTCAGCACCCGCCCGTCGGCGTAGACGAAGCCGCTGCCCGCCTGCCCGGAGAACGCCGACGTGGCCTCGACCTTCACCGTGCTGCGCTGGGCGGCGTTGATCGCGGCCCGCGTGACGCTGTCGCCCGAGGGCGCGGGCACCTCGGTGGTCGGTATGTTCTCGAACGGGTTGTAGACCTGCGGGAATCCGGCGTCGGTGAGCGCGTCGGAGGCGCGGCTGAACCAGGTCGGCGCCTGCTCGGGCATCCGGTCCTGCACGCCGCCGAGCACGCTCGACCCCTGTATCGCGCGGTTCAGCCCGGGGGAGGGGGTGGGCGCGAGGCTGCTGGCGGCGATCCAGGCGACGATCAGCACCGCCACCGCGTTGAGCAGCGCCCCGCCCACGCCGTCCGCCCAGCGCACCGGCGTGACGCTGAGCGCCTCGTGCAGCCGATCGGCCAACGGCCAGGCCAGCGCCTGCCCCGCGGCGGCGGGCAGCAGCACCACCAGCAGCGCGACGAAGGTGGAGCCCATCGTCTCGGGGGCCAGCGGGTCGACGATGAAGGGCAGCAGCCACACGCCCAGCGCGGCGCCGCCGACGAAGCCGGCCAGCGAGACGATCCCGGCGACGAGCCCGCGGTGGTACCCGGAGACGGCGAAGAGGGCGACGGCGAGCAGCAGCGCCACGTCGAGCACGTTCACCCGCGTCTCCCCCTCATCCGGCCCCGGCCGCGTTGGCGCGGGTGGTGGCTTGGCCCTCTTCGTCGCGTTTTTCGTCGTAATTCGAACGGTCCGCCGCCGTCGCGGGTTCCCATGGTTGGTCCTCGTTCCCCGGTCGGTCGATGCCGGTCGATGCCAGTCGGTCTCGTTCGATCTCGCTCGGTCTCAGTCGATGTCGAACAGCGGCCCGGTGATGGTCAGCCCCAAGTCGTCGTCGGCGAACGAGAAGAGCGCCATCAGCATCAGCGCCGCCCCGGCCAGCGCGATGTCCTTCAGGAAGTGGACCATGTCGCCCTGGCGCGCCTCGGTGTCGGACAGCGTCCAGAAGTTGTGCACGAACAGGGCGGTCGGCACGAGGAAGATCACCAGCAGCAGCGCGCCCAGGTCCGCCCACACGCCGAGCAGCACGCTGAGCGAGCCCGCCAGGAGCAGCACGCCGGAGGCGAGCACGGTGGCCTGCGGCGCCGGCACGCCCTTGGACCCGGCGTATCCCGCCATCGCCTTGCTCTGGGTCAGGTGTCCTATCGCCGAGTTGAGGAAGAGGGCTGCGAAGAGAATCCTGCCGATCAGTACCAGGACGTCCATGGGGCCTCCAGCGTCCGGACGAAGGAACTTCCCCCGAAGGAGCCTCCCCTCACGCGCTCCCCGACGCGCCCCCCGTGCACCCGTACCAGCCTCCCATCGCTGCCCGGCCCCCGCACCCCCAACACTCTCGGTGACCATCCGTGCGTTGAGTGTGCGGCGTCGTGGCCTGTGTCGTTTGCTGTCGCAGCTTTTCTCGAAGCGACCGATACTGCTGGGAGGACCGATGAGGATCCCGCGGCGAGGGTGCCGTTTACGCCCGGCGTTGCCGGGCATGGGGTCTTCGTGCCTCGGAGCAAAAACGAGCGATTAGGGCGAAAGGTGCGGTCGCCTCCGCACTGAGAGTAGTCGCAGGACTGCCCTCGACGTCCCCGGGAGAGCCGCTATGACAACCTCCGCACGCACGAAATCCACGCAACGAACGGGACGCACCCGACCGACCACCGGGCCGGCCGCCAAGCGCACCGGACCCGGGCGGGCCGGACAGGAGGCCGGGCGGAGAACGACGAGGCGGGGACGGCATCCGCACGACGACGCGCCCGACACCACGCGGCAGTTCCGGCGGATGGCCGAGTTGCCGGAGTGCCCCGAGCGCGACCGGCTGTGCCAGGAGGTCATCCACGCCTGGATGCCGATGGCCGGGCGCCTGGCCCGCACCTTCCGCGACCGGGGGGAATCCCTCGAAGACCTGGAGCAGGTGGCGGCGCTCGGCCTGGTCAAGGCCGTGCACCGCTTCGACCCCCGGCGCGGCAGCGCGTTCGAGAGCTACGCCGTCCCCACCATCGTCGGCGAGGTCAAGCGCCACTTCCGCGATCACCTCTGGGGCGTGCATGTGCCGCGCCGCACGCAGGAGTTGCGCAACCGGGTCCGCGCCGCCAGCCGCGAGCTGGACTGCCGCCTGGACGACCGCGTGCCCAGCGTCGCCGAACTCGCGGAGTGCAGCGGGCTGACGCAGGAAGAGGTCTGCATCGGCCTTGAGGCGCTGGACAGTTACAGTCCGTTGTCGCTCGACGCCGAGCTGCCGGGCATCGGGGAGGGGTACACGCTCGGCGACACCCTGGGCCTGCCCGACCCCGGGTACGACCAGGTGGTCTACCGCGAGTCGGTCAAGCCCCGGCTGCGCGACCTTCCCGAGCGCGAACAGAGAATTCTGTACCTCCGCTTCTTCGAGGAGATGACGCAGAGCAAGATCGCGGAGCAGCTCGGGATCTCGCAGATGCACGTCTCACGCCTCCTGAACCGCATATGCTCCCGCCTCCACGACGAGATCGAGCTCGACGGCCCGGACCGCGCCGAGGGCGCCGACCGTACCGACGGCGGCGAGGGCGCCGAGGGCGCCGAGGGCGCCGACGCCGTCGAGGGGATTTGACCTCAAGGCGGCTTGAAGTTCGAGACTGGTGGCGTTCGGACGACTCGACCACTTGACCACTCGACACGAGGGTCGACCACCAGGAGAGGCACCCACATGCGAGAGATCCAGGCCGTGCGGTTCGGAGGCCCCGAGGTGCTTGAGCTGCGGGACGCGCCCGACCCCTCCCCGGGCCCCGGGCAGGTGGTGATCGAGACGACCGTCATCGACACCATCCACATCGAGACGATGATCCGGCGCGGCCTGGCCACCGAGTGGTTCCCCGTCCAGCCGCCCTACGTCCCCGGCGGCGGCGTCGCCGGGCGCGTCGTCGCCGTCGGCGAGGGCGTGGCCCCCGACCTGGCGCGGCGCTGGCGGCACGTCGTGACCTCCGAGGTGGTGAACGGCGCTTACGCCGAGCGGGTCGTGGCGCCGGCCGACGCCCTCATCCCCGTGCCGGACGTGGGCCTGCGCGAGGCCGCCGCCCTCGTCCACGACGGCACCACCGCCATCGGCGTCCTCGAACCCACCAACCTCCGGGCCGGCGAGTGGGTGCTGATCACCGCCGCCGCGGGCGGCATGGGCCTGCTGCTCGTCCAGCTCGCCCGCGCGGCCGGCGCCCGCGTCATCGGCGCCGCCCGGGGCGAGCGGAAGCTGGCGGTCGTCCGCGAGCTCGGCGCCGAGCTGGTCGTCGACTACACCGAGCCGGGCTGGACGGAGAAGGTGCGCGCGGCCACCGGCGGCGCGGGCGTGGACGTGCTGTGGGACGGCGCGGGCGGCGAGATCGGGCTGGCGGCGTTCGCCCAGGCCACGGCCGACGGCGCCCGCGTCTCCGCGCACGGCGCGCCCAGCGGCGGCTTCGGCGCCGTCGACCGGGCCGAGGCCGTGCGGCGCGGCATCACGCTGCGCGGCATCGAGCACCTCCAGCGGTCGGCGGAGAACGACCACCGCGCGTGGGCCACCCGCGCCCTGAACGAGGCCGCGTACGGGCGTATCCGCCCCCACATCGGAGCCACCTTCCCGCTGGAGCGCGCCGCCGACGCCCACGCCGCGATCGAGTCCCGCGAGGTCGTCGGCAAGACGCTGCTGCTGGTCTGAGACCGGTCGAGGACGGGCCCCGGCCGGCCATGTGGCCCCGGGCCGGCTACAGCAGCCCGTGCTTCACGCACCACTCCTCGGCGCCCACCGCGCCGCCGACCGCCTGGCACCACTCGGCGTCGCTGGTCAGGGCGGCCACGACGGTGGCGTGGATCGCGAAGTGCTTGGTGAGGCCGGTGACGCGGAAGATCCGCAGGATGCGTTCGCGGCCGATGACGAGGGTGAGCGTCCCCTCGGCCGCCCGGGCACGCTTCAGGCCGCCGACGAGCACGCCCAGGCCGGTGGAGTCCATGAAGGCCACCTCGCGCAGGTCGGCCATGATGTGCACGGCGCCCTCGGCGATGAGGTCGTGCAGCCGCTGGCGCAGCGCGGGAGCGGTGTACGCGTCCAGTTCGTCTGCGATCCGTAACACGACGCGGTCGCCGCCGTCCCCGGCGGCCACGGTCTCCATGCGGATGGACTCCACGGTGTGCCCTCCCGTCGTCCCCTCGTCCGGCGTCGTCACCGTGCGCGTTGTCGCCGAATCGTGGGCCGCTACGCTACGGCGGCCGGGCGCGGGCTGTCAACGAAGGAATTCCGCTGTCATCATGAAGAATGACAGTCTGTTGACGTGTGCGTTGACGCGGGCGTTGAGTGCGGGCGATGACGCGGCGTTGACGAGGAACGGCGGGAGCGAGCGGGGATGAAGGTCGAAGAGGCCATCGGGCGGCAGATCGCGCGGCTGCGCGAGGCGCGCGGCATGTCGCTGAGCGAACTGGGCGAGGAGGTGGGGCGTTACCTCGACAAGCCCTGGCGCCGCCAGGCCGTGCACCAGGCGGAGCGCGGGCGCCGCGCGTTCACCGCCGCCGAACTCACCGCGCTCGCACTGGCGTTGGACACCACCATCCCGGTCCTCCTCCACGCCGACGCCGGCGCCGACGCCGAATCCGTCGAACTGCCCGGCACCACCCTGACCGCCGACGAGTACCGGGCCCTGCTCCTCCACGCCGGGAAGGACGCGCCGCTGGACGGGGTCGAGGAGCTGATCCTGGCGTTGCACGACATCGGCGAGGTGCTGGCGCGGCCAACCCTCGCCCGCCTGGCGAAGATCGGCCGCGTCGCCGAACAGGTCTAGGACGAACGGGACGTCCGGGCGTCACGACATCACGGCCCGCGGCCTCGCGGCGTCCAGAACACCCCGGCGTTACGCCGCCAGCGCGGCCAGCGTCCGCTCCCCGTCCGGATCGCCCATCGTCGCCGGGACGACCGCCATCTCGTCGAGCCCCGCCGCCGCGTACTCCTCCAGCCGCTCCCGCACCGCGCCCTCGTCCCCCACCAGCCCGAGCATCCCCGCCGCCTCCCGCGGCAGCGCCGCCAGCCGCTCCTCGAACGGCGCCCCCTCACGCGCCAGTTCCACGGCCCGGCCGAAGCCCGCCTCCTCGAACACGTCGGCGTAGCCGCCCACCGTCAGGTACCCGGCGATGCCGCGCAGAATGTGCGTGTAGGACTCCGCCACCGGATCGACGGCCGCGGGCAGCCAGGCCGCCAGCCGGGGCGGCGTGGCGCGGCCCGCCCGCTTCGCCGCCGTCTCGAGCTTCGCGCGCAGCGCGCGCACCTGCTCAGGCGAGACCATGTCGAGCACCATCCGGTCGGCGTGCTCCGCCGCCACGCCGATGGCGCGGTCGCCGAACGCCGCCACCGTCAGCGGCCCGCCGGGCGGCCCGAGCCGACGCCGGAAGCCCTCCCCCCACTCCTCCCAGCCCTCGCCCATCAGCGTCCTCACCCGCGCCGCGCTCTCCGCCAGCACGCTCACCACCCGGGCCCGCGAACGCCCGTGCACGCCCTCGACCACGCGCACGCTGGAGGCGCCGAGCGCCACGCCGACCGGCCGCCCCACGAGCGCCGCCGCGCCGGCGATGCCGCGCGCGATCGTCGCCGGGTCCCGGACGGAGACCGGCAGCGGCCCGGCGGTCAGCGCGACGTTCTCCGTACGCATCCCGATCGCCGTGGCCAGCACGAACGAGTCCCATGTCGGACCCTCGCCGACCCACACCTCCCCGTACCCGAGGCGGTCGGCGACCACCCCGACCCGCAACGCCTCCCCAGGCGGCCGGTCATCCTCACGCGACGCTGCTACCACACTGATGTCCATGCCCCCTCAGGTTAGGCCCTGCCCGGCCGAACTGGGCCTACGCCGTTAGACGTGCTTTTCTCCGGCACGCCCGTTACGCCCGCCATGCGCCCCTATCGCGCGCCTCACGCCCCTCACACGCCTCACACGCCTCACACGCCGCGCCAGGCAGGCGGCGTACGCCTGCCAGTGACAGGAACCCGGCCTACGCCTCCGCGTCCCAGAACAGGGCACAGCGCGGGCACCGCACGTACACGACGGCGGCGCCCTTCTCCGCCCCCGCTCCCGCACCCGGTCGCTCCGGCGCGCGGAACCGGAAGCCGCACGAGGGACACGCCAGCTCCCCGGCCCTCAGCTCGGGCTCGTGCCCCGCCACCTCGACCCCCGCCGCCCGCGCGCACTCCACGTGGCCGAGCCAGGGCGGCTTCCCCGCGAGCCGCCCCGCCGGTGACCGCCGCGCCGTGCTCCGGTCGAGCGGCACCGCCTGGTCCGCGTCCCAGACCGGCTGACGGCACAGCACGCACGTCGCCGCCGGGGTGGTGATCGACGACGCGCCGCGCTGCGCGCGGTCGGCGTGCCCGGCGGCCACCACCGGCCGCGTCGCCAGCGCGACGCCCACCAGCAACGCCAGCCCGCCGCCCGCCAGCCCGGCGATCACCGCCACATCCATTCCTCGCTCCTCGCTCCCCGCTCTCCTCCGTACGCGGCTACGCAGCACCGTCCGGAAGGTATTCCCGCCCGCGCGGCCTGTAACAGTTCCGTGCGAAGCGCACCGCGCGTCTTGGCGCCCGTGCGCCGCCCGTCCTAGCCTCGCGGCGACGAATGGCGGAGTGGGGGCGCCCCCAGAGGGAGCGAGTGACGGCTGCCATGAACGACACGCGGAACGCGAATCCCGATCAGATGGACCAACTGGCCGACCATCTGTGCACGCTGAGCGAGGGAGGCGCGTACGCCACCCTGAGCAGCGCCTTCGACCGCGCGCGCAACCTCGACGCCTCGTCCCACCTCGCCTCGCTCAGCCCGCTGCTGAGCTGGCTGATGGACACGGCCGACCAGCTGCGCGACAAGGCGGCCCTGCTGCGAGGCGACACCCCGCCGCCGGACTGGTCCTACGGCCACGTGCCCACCCAGGAGGAGCTGGACGAGTACGCCCGGATGCAGCCCGGCGACCCGTTCGAGGTGATCGGGCAGGGCAACATCGACCGCTTCCTGGAGATCGTCCAGCAGGACGGCGAGCTCACCGAGGAGGAGATCGCCGAACTCGCCACGCTGCTCGGGGCGTTCGCCGACAACCCGAACTTCGCCGCCGCGCTGGTCGACCAGATGGGCGTCGAGGAGTTCCTCGCCCTCTCCCAGCAGATCCAGGACAGGGCCGGCGACATGGAGGACCCCGACGACGCCAACCGGCTGCGCGAGGACATGGGCCACGTCCTCACCGCCGCGTTCTTCGTGCCGGGGAACCTCAAGCCCGGGACGCAGGAGTACGAGGACTGGACCCGCAACACGCCGCAGGGCCGGGCGTACGCCGCCCGCATGGAGGCGTTCGCGAACGCGAGCGACGCGAACACGGCCGAGGCGGCCGAGCTGGTCGAGGGCGTCATCAACGCCGACGACCTGTCCGTCACCGAGCTGAACGCCCTCAACGAGTTCCTGGAGAACAACGCCCAGAACGGCGACTTCAACCGCGCCCTCATGAGCGGCATCAGCCCCGAGGGCCTGGCCGAGCTGGCCGAACGGCTCCCCGAGCGCATCAGCGGCGGCGACGAGGAGCTGCGCCCCGGCTACTCCCAGCTCCAGCAGAACATCGCCAACTCCCTCGCCAACGCCACCGACGTGGGCCGCCCGCAGCCCGGCGACCCCTGGTACCCCAACTGGTCGGCCACCTCCGAGGCCCAGTGGTACATCGACTTCATGGAGGACTTCCACGAGGTGGGCCGCTCGGAGATCGACGTCGGCTTCAGCGACTACGACGTGCGCGGCTACCAGCTCCTGACCCAGCTGATGGAGGCGGGCAACGCCGACTACTCGTCCGGGTTCCTCACCGACGTCGCCGACGACATCCGCGACGCGGAGGAGGGCAACGACGACTTCTGGCCGACCCACTACGGGGACGCGGCGGGCGTGGAGGGCACCGACTGGGAGGACCTGGAGCGGTTCAACCTGGACCCGGTGAACAGCGTCCTCGGCATCATGGGCCGCCAACCCGAGGCCGCCGCCCTCTGGCTGGACCCGGACCGGAACGACAACCTCGACTACCTCATCAACGACCGGAACTGGGAGACCAACTACAAGTCGCTGATGACCTCCCCGTACAGCGTCACCGAGCTGCCCATGCTGCCCGATGACCACTCCGGCTTCGGCAACGCCCTGGAGGCGGCCACCACCGGCCACCCGGCGTGGAGCGACGAGGCGTACCACCGCACCCCGGCCGGGGACCGCATCATGCAGGACGTGGTCGAGGCGTTCTCCGCCGACGAGGGCGCGCTCATCGCGGACGACGGGAAGTTCGTGGACATCCGCGCCCAGCTCGGCCACAGCGCGGCGGCGTTCATGGAGGACATCCAGTACACGCTGGGCGAGCAGGCCAACCTGCTGCACGCGCCCCAGGACGACCTCCCCGACCTCTTCGAATACGAGGGCGGCCAGGGCCACAACATGGTCGGCCTCTTCATCAGCCAGGTCGGCCGCAACCCCGAGGCGTACGGCGCCCTCACCGGCGCGCAGCAGGCGTACACGGCCCTCGCCGTGGACGTGGCGATGAACGGCCACTCCGGCTCCGGCGTCAACGTCGGCGAGCGCGTCGAGAACGCCATCGCCCCGGGCGCCACGGTCGCCGGCATCCTCGCCGACGCCCGCGCCGACGCGGTGTTCAACGACCGGATCGCGGAGGATGAGGCGTTCAACCAGAAGGTCGACATCGCCGAGACGGCGGCGGGCCTGATCCTCGGAGAGGGCGTGGGCCTGCTGACGGAACGCCTGCCAGTCGGCGGCGACGTGATCAGCTGGGGCGTGGAGGAGCTGCAGGGCAGCATCTTCGACTCCATCCGGCGCGACAGCTCGGACGAGGCGCGGGCGGACGCGAACGACGAGTACTGGGCGGCCCAGGACGCCATGGGCGAGGCGGCCCGGAACGCGATCGACGTGGCCGGGCAGAACTACGTGCCGCAGCAGCCGGGGGAGAACGTGGACGCGACGCTGGAGGACCTGAGGAACGGGGTCGGTGAGACGATCAACGCCCACTGGGACGACAAGTACCACTGGACCGAGCCGCCCGAGGAGAGGTGAGGGCCGGTGAGCATGAGCCCGAGCCTGCGCCCGCGCGTCGTCGTCGCCGTCTCGACGCTGGCCGCCGCCCTGACAGCCGGCGCGATCCTGGCAACGGTCGCGGGCGGCTCCTCGTCCTCCTCCGACCCCGGCCAACGGGAGTACGCCCTCCCCGACACCCTCTGCGGCCTGGAGGTCCCCCGGGACCTGTACGCCCCACTCTTCGGTCCGGGCGCGCGCCTGAGCGTGGAGGGCAGCTTCGAGGACACCACCGGCCTCGCCACCATGGATCGGTGCACGATCGAACTCGACGGCGAGCTGACCCTGTGGACCGAGGTCTCCGGCCAGGACAGCTTCGAGGGGGAGCTGGCCAGCACGAGCAACTACATCGCCGGGGAACCCGTCGAACTCGACTACGAGATGGCGGACGGCGTGCCCGTGGATGGCGAGTACGAGGCCATGGTCTGGCCGGGCTACGCCCTCGCCGGCACGTCGTGCCGCCCGTCCCCGGGCGCGATCACCAACTCCTTCACGCTCGTCCTCCGGGCCGAACATCCCGACGACGAGGAGGAGTCGGTCCAGGTCCTCTCCGCCCTCATCCAGCCCTACATGCGGGCGGCCCTGACCCACTCCCAGTGCGAGCCCGGCCCCAACCCGGCGTCCGGCTACTCAGATGGCTGATGCGGTCCGTGAAGGGTAAGTAACGATGGCTGGCCGTGACTTGGCCGATTCCCGGCGCTGGCCGTAGCGTTACAACCGACCACAGGCTGTCATACACACGCACAGAGCACACGCGCACGGGGACGCGGGGGCGCGCGTTCGTTTGAGCCGGGCTGGGGAGCCCGGCGGGGGAGGGAGCGACGCCTGCCATGGGCGACATCCGTAACGCGAATCCGGAGCAGTTAGAGGAACTGGCCGACAAGTTGAGGACAGCTGGGGACGGTGGCGCGTACGGCGACCTCACCAGCTACCTGGACCGCGCCCGTAACCTCGACGCGTCGGGTGAACTGGCCTCGCTACGACCGCTGCTGGAGTGGCTGTACGACGCGGCGGAACAGTTGCGGGAGGGAGCCAGGATCCTGCGCGGTGACGATCCCGGCTACCACGAGCCGATGCCGGGGTACGTCGCCCCTGAGGACGACTCCGGCAGCGACATCGAGTGGGACTTCAAGGTCAGCGACCAGTTCCTGGCCGACGAGTTCCTCGACATCGCGTCGAAGGACGAGCTGAGCGAGGAGGACATCTCCCGCCTGCAGGGTTTGGTCGATCACTCAGACGAGAACCCTGACTTCGCCGCCTACATCATCGACAACATGGGCATGGACGAATTCCTGCACCTGTCACAGCAGGTGGAGGAGATGGACGACAGCGAGGACACCGACAGGCTCCTCACTTCCATGGGCAACATGCTGAGCGCCGCCATGTGGGTGCCCGGCGACATGCAGCCCGGCTCCGTAGCTTACGACGAGTGGACCACCACTCCGCAGGGCCAGGCATACCTGGACCGCCTGGAGGCCTTCAACAACGCTGGCAAGAGGCAGGTCGGCTCCGACGACGGCGAGGTGGGATTCGGAATCGTCGTGGACCTGCTGGAACGCTCCCAGGTCCCGATCGACGAGCAGTTGTTCCAGCAGACCATGGACGAGCTCAACGCCGGAGTCCAAACCGGCTCCTGGGACCAGGACCTCCCCGACCGTCTGATGATCCTCACCGCCGAAGGCAATCCGCAGGCGATCGACGGCTACTTCCACTTCCGCAACGACCAGGACAGGATCGTCTGGGCAGCGGATCTGATGGGCAAGGGCGAGGAGATGACAGACGTCGAAGTCGCCGCCCTCGCTGCCGTCCTGGAAGCCAACCAGCACAACGAGGACTTTGCCGTTGGGCTGGCGACAGAGGTGGGCGCGGAGAACCTCCTCCAGACCTGGGCCGAGCTGATCGTCCCCGTGGACACGGGGGAGATAGACAGCGTCAGCGATGCCCGCGAGTCGGCACTCATTCACATGCAAGAGAGTCTCGGCAACCTCCTAGGACTCGCCACGCGCAGCTCGGATCCGCGCATGGACCAGTGGGAACGGGACATCATCGCTAAGGGAGACCAGGACGTCGGTGATCCCAGCAAGATGGCTTGGGAGCCCTACGGCTACCTGATCATGAGCAACTTGATGCAAACCGGCGAGTATGACAATGAATTCCTGACGACCTATGGAAATGCTCTGATCTCCTGGGAGCAAGACGCGGGCGGGCCAGGGCAAATAGCATACCGAGTTTTTTACCGCGATCCTCCCACGCTCGTCGGCGACAGCTTCTGGAACGACCCCGTGGCAGGCTATGCGGAAGCCCTCGGTCACAACCCAGATGCGTCCGCTTCCATGTTCAGCGATCCGGGAAACTTCAGGTACCTCGTAGAGGAGCGTGACTGGGGCACCATATCGGAATCTGGATACACCGCACTGGGCCATGCACTTGAGTCGGCTACCTCGGGTCACGCCTATGATGACGCTCACTCAGGCATTCCTCATTCGATGCAGAACGCTGATATTGCTGCGCGAGTTATCGACTTCTACGGCGATAATCCTGACAAGATGGAGAATGGAGAGCTGGGCACAAGTCTGGCCAATATCGCGGCCGATTACATGCCGGACATCCAGTATGGCCTGTCGGGGTTCGGCGCAGAACTGCCTCTGCCGGAAAACATCGCGCAGCCACAGCGGAGTAATATCGAGTGGTTTGTGCAGGCGCTGGGCCAGGATCCAGAGGCATACGGGACGGTGATTAGGGCACAGGAAGAATATACAGCCGTAGCATTGGACTACGTCATCAATGACGTGGGAGGAACGGATGATGAGATAGTTGACGCCGTCGAGAATGCTTCGGAAGCTGGAGGACAGGTTGCCGGGATACTCAACCAAGGCAGAGCCGAGGCCGTTTTCGACGAGCGCATCGCAAGCGATGAGGAGTTCAACGGCCATCTAGATACGGGCACTCAGTGGGCTCAACGTATAGCTGGCGTCGGCACGGAGCTTATGGCCGAAAAGCTGCCGGTGGCGGGCACGATCACGGGATGGGCTGCCGAGGACCTCATAAATGAGGTCAGCGAAGAATTGCGGAGAGATAACAGTAGCGAAGCTGCTAAAGACGCCAACGATGTCTATTCAGCGGGCGAGGTCAGGGTCGAAGATACCGCTGAAGCCGCAGCGCGAATGGCTGCGGAATCGAATGGCAACCTGGATGAGCAGGCCATCGAAAGGATCGCGAGTGCGGTAAGACGTGAGGCGCGGACAGGTCATAACGACGGTGTGGAATTTCGCTCCTGATTGGAGAATCAGCGTTGGGAGAACTCTTCATCGCGCCTACGAGACTCGTGCGCAGGGGCGTCGCAGCGGTCACACTAGTAGTCAGTGGAATGTTGGCTTCCTGCGCAGGAGACGAGGGCCCTGAGAAACGCACATACTCTCTCCCCGAGAGACTCTGCGGGGTAGAAGTAGACATGCAGAAATTCGGCGCCATCTTTCCGCCTGGCGAACGAGTAACTACAGATGGAGACATGTTAAGGGGAGCAACGGCGGTGTGCCGGATTTTGGTTGACGGCGAACTGGCCATTAGGGTAGAAGGTTTTCCGAAGGAACATGATTACAAAGCCATGGCAAATATTGGCCCCGGTGAGTACGCCGTAGAGGTGAGCGATGGCGAAGATGTTGCCGGAAAGTACGATGCGCTGGTATGGCCTGAGTGGGTAATGGCCAGTGCGCCCTGCACCTGGGAGGATTACACGGAGGGATACACCGTAGCTCTCCGGGCTTCCTATCCTGAAGACGATGAAGAATCCGAGAGGGTGCTCGCTGATTTGATACAGCCCCTCATGGATGCGATCGTCAAGAGCGCTCCCTGTGTCCCGTATAACTGACAGTCGGTCTGTCTGCTCCATGGCATCATCCGGCCTGGGGAAAGAAATCTTGATGTATAACTTCCCAACAGCAAGGAGTGGGTCGTGAAGGTCAAAGCTCGTGCGGTCTTTCGTGCGGCAGGTGCTCTGGCAGTGGGGGTGCTACTTGTGGCCTGCTCCGGCGATTCCGGCTCGGAGGACGGTGGCGACGCCATCGACGATGTTCAGACCGAGCCGGAGGCGGAGCCAAGCGACAACGGTGGTGGCTCCGAGTCGCCGGAAGCGACGCCGAGCGATGACGGTATTGATCGGCCAGAGATCGAGTTGCCGGACGACATGAACAATGTCTTTGAGGACACCGAAACGGGTGACGACAGGAAGGACGCGATCCTAGACGATCTCACGCAACAGATCAGTGCCATTGATATGGCGATCGCCGAGAGCAATCCCAGCCTCGACGCTGTGGAGTTCTACACGATCGAGGATGCTCTCATCACTGCCAGGCAGTACATCCGGGGCGGGTCGGATAACGACCGATCCTGGGCAGGTACCGCGGAATACTATGACTTCGACGTGAGCATCCCCCGTCCCGGGAGCGCGACCGTCACCTACTGCATCGACTCCACTGGTGTCCAGACCAAGGAGTTGAACACAGGAGAGCTGCTGCCCAAGCCAGAGGACGCACAGAACTTCAACTACACGCAGAAGGTGCTGCAGCAGAACGAACAGGGCGTCTGGCAGGTGTCACTAGTAATGGCTCGGGACGCAGAGCTGGACCGGAGGTGTGAGCGATGAGGCGCGGGGCCCTGATCGTCGGAGTCTTAGCCGTGATGGTGGCTGTTCCCCATGCTGCTTATGGTCAGGGAGGAGGAGACTTCGGTGGCGGAGGCTTCGGGGATAGTAACGAAGGTGGCGAAGAAGTAGAGGTAGGGGGCGACACCGGCGCCGGTGGCATCTCGTCAGAAGTTCAGTATTCCAATAGCGTGGGCGACACTGAACCTCCTGGAACGGTGACGCCAATCAGCGACTGGGAGCCGCCGGCCTGTTGGTTCGAGGCGCGCACGGCGTCCGAGACTCGGGACTACGTGGATAACATGCTGGCCAGTTATGCGCAGATGCCCCCGGAGGACGTGGGAGATCTCAGGAGCGAGTTAGCAGCGCACTTCATCACCGGCGATCCGTACGAGAACTACAACCTCGACATCGAGGACGAGGGCGCGTTCTGGTTCGGTGTACCGAACCCCAACCGTCTGGACGACCGGGACGCGTTCGCGTGTTCCGAAGACTTGGCGGAGTGGGTGGAGAACGGTGAGCAGCCCGAGGAAGAGCCCGCCATCTCCCCCGAAGTGTTGGCTGAAGCAGCTTACGAGTGGCTGCCGCTCCCCGAGACCGAGGTCAGCATGAGCCCGGACGCGGATGTGGCCCAGACGGTCAACCTCCCGACCTGGATCTGGCAGGACACCGGCGACATCGGCGAGGTGTCGGCGACGGCGCGGCTCGACCGGTTGGACATGGAGGCCACGACAGTGGCCACGCCCAGCGCGCTGACGATCGATCCCGGGACGGAGGACGCGGTCACGTTCCCCGGAGACGGCACGTGCGAGATCAGCGCCAACGGCACGATCGGGGAACCGTACGAGGAGGGGCGGGGCGATGAGGACCCGCCGTGTGGGGTGACGTATCTCCGGGCCACCGGGGACGGCGAGTCCTACGAGCTGACGGCCACGATCACCTGGTCGGTGAGCTGGACCGGCACCGGGCAGCCCGAGCCGCAGGAATTGCCGGACGCCGTGCTGGAGACCACCCACGAGCTGACCGTGGAAGAAGTACAAGCCATCGTTCGTTAGCGTCTGTTGAGAGCCTCGGGGCAGGTCGGCCGGGGCGGGACATCGCGCCCCGCTGTCCGGCGTCGAGGAGCCCATCACCCCGGGTGAGGGGGAGCAGAACGGCTCCGGCCCACAGCACGCCCAGCCAACCGGGGTCTTTCGAACTTGGGCGGTGTGTTGTCCTGAGCGGCTGACTGGCTGTCACGTTGGGTCAGGTCAAGGGTGGCTCCGGCGGCAGGAGTCCCGTGGTCGACGAGACCGGGGAAGGAGCAGACCCGCACCATCTCCGGGTGCCGTGGAACCCCGGCGCAGCCGCAGCGACACGCGGAGGACCCACCCGCAATCATGGGGGACAAACAGGGCGAGCCGGCAACCCGCTCACGCGCTCACGACCGCTGGCGGATCGAGGTTAGCCTTTTGCCTGGGCCGGCCTGATCACAGACAGGAAGTAGCGGAATTCATTCTTCCATCCAGGCGCCACAGTGATCCGCTTTGCCCGGCGCTTCCCGGGAAAGGCGAAAAGGAACCACGTTGACCTCAGGCGGCGATACTCTTTCACCTCGCCCATGAGCGCCGCCGCCTGCGGCCACGACATTCGGTACTTGATGGCCTTGAGACGCTCGTTGAATCGCGTCATCGGAATGACAATAATTTCCTGCTCCGTGAGCGCAACGACACAGTTTCGCCTGGTGAATGCAAGGAAGTCAAACACTATACTGATGATACTTGCAATATCCAGGAACCATAGAATCGCTCCCTCCAACCTGCCAGGGAAAACTACCAGGACCCTGTCGGTCGGGTTTACTTGAGTGACTTTCCAGGCAACCTGTTCATGCAACTCGGTTTTACTGGAGTACACGACCCACCTCCTTTTCGATGCCGGGTGCTGCCGGCTCTGCAGGCGCCTCCAATGGGAAGGTAACGCTGCGCAGCAGTCGCACCATGGACGGCATGTGCGCCTCCCAGTGATGGATACTGGGCATGGTGAACGAAACGGTCAGCAGGTACTGATGCGACAGCGAGGGGTGGTCCGGTACCGGAACGTATGCCTGGAGTTCGGCAAAAGGCAGCTCGAAAGGCGCTTCCGAGCTGTCACGCCGCGGGAGGGAGTAAAGGTGGCCGCCGGTAACCACGGCCCCCGGACCGCACGGCAGGTCGTACACTCCACCCGTCCAGCCCTTGCCGCGAGCAGTGACGATCGCATGCATGGCGCCCTCGGCCGCGATCCTTGGTTCCCCTCTGACCAGGTCCGAATCGTTGGACACGGCGACGCAGGCTAAACGTACGCCAACACCCGCCCCGTGCCCCATGATTCACTACCGTAACCGAACGCCTACGCGCTGGCCACCAGTGGGGGCAGCTCACCCCCCGTCGAGGAGCGTGAGCTCTGGGTCGGCGTGTAGCCCTCGATGGCGGGGGAGGAGAGGTAAGGAGACAACGCGCCCATCCATCGGGTGCGGGTGGAGGACGGGGCCACCTTCCCGTTTCCGATCGCGGAGAACCCCGGACGACATCACCACCGAGCTGACGCGGACGATGGAGTCGGTACTGGGCGGCGCGTCGCTCGACTCCTTCAACGCCCACTGGGACGACAAGTACCACCGGACCGAGCCGCCCGAGGAGAGGTGAGCGCGTGCCCCTGGCCTGCGCCCGCGCCCGCGCGTCGTCGTCGCCTCTCGATGCTCGCCGCGGCCCTGGCAGCCGGTGCGATCCTGGCGACGGTCGCGGGCGGCTCCTCCTCTTCGTCCTCCTCTGGTGAGCGGGAGTAGACACTCCCCGACACCCTCTGCGGCCTAGAAATCCCCCGGAACCTCTACGCCCCCCTCTTCGGCCCGGGCGTGCGCCTGAGCATCGAGGGCAGGCCTGTGACCGGGTCGTGGAGCAGCTCGTCGCTCGCGGCGTCCCGGGCGTTGGACAGCAGGACCTGTTCCAGCACGGTGAGGGCCTACGTCCGGTGTGCCGACTCAAGCCGCCGCACCGACTCGCGGGCGGTCCCGCACCGTTGCCGGCGGGATGAAGCTCGCGAAGACAACCTCACTGATCCACGTCGACCGCTGGAACTGCCCATGGCGGTCGCCGAAGCAGGCCCGCCTCGCTTGGGGAGGGGTCCCGGCATGTGTCCGTAGGCTCGACGGCGCTGACGATGGCGAAGCGTCGAGACGAGGTGGTTGGGTGTGTTGAGTAGGGGCGTCGCTTCTCTGTTGTTTCTTACGGCGCTGCTCGGCGCGACCAGTTGTACGGGGCCCACGGACACCACGTCCCCCGCCCCTACCGGTCAGAACTCCCCGAGGCCTCAGCCGTCGCCGACCAGCTCTCCAACTGGCCTTCCCAGCTGTGCCCTTTCGTTCGACCTTCCCAATCCGGCCGGACAAGCCTATGCCGGCTCGGGACGGCATCGTGCCGTAGCGGACCAGAACAGGTCGGCAGCGGAGGACTACTTGTACACGGAGTTCAGTACATTCACGCTGCCGGACGCTTGGCAGGCCTATGACGATAGAAGGCACGAGGTGGATATATCACGGGCGCAGCTCGTCATTTGCTTGATCGACGTGCAGAGGCGGAGTAACACAGCGATTGGTCAATGCGACTACAGCGGGGTGAAGGTAGACGTATTCCCAGCCACGTTCACCTTCGAGGTTTTGGAAGTAAAGACTGCCCGCACGGTAACGACCCTCGACATTCGCAGCGACGAGACGGTTGACTTCTCCTGCCCAGGAATTATCGAGTACCAAGTCGACCAGGGCGTCGAAATCGCACAGGACATCACGCCTGAGACGCTGAGGGCCAGGCTACGGCCGTTGGTCATGGGACCTGCTCAATGATCCTCGCGAGGGCGTTGCTCGGGACCCGTCCCGCCGCCCCCGTGGTGGAGTGGCCCGCATGACGACGAAGGATGAGACTGCGGCCACGACACGGCGCCAGCGTCTACTCCGGTGGGCCGCCGGCGTCCTGGTGGTGGCCGGGTACGGGGTGGGATGTGCCCCGACGGGGTCCGGCGGCGACGACGCCGCACGGGACACCAGCGATGCCGTCGTGGACGCGATGAACAACGGGGAAAGCGGAGTGTTGAATAACCTGTCCTGCTGGTCCAGCGAGGCCATGCCGGACGTCGAGGGAGAGGCGTCCGTGGCGGACCTTGACCACTGGGAGGACGAGAAGAACGACGTAACCGGCGCGGTCGCCACCGTGGAGACGACGCGGGTCGGTGAGTACTACTCGCTCACCCTGCTCGATGGCGACGACGGCTGGTGCCTGGGGAAGATCGAAGCCTGCTACGTCGACGGCGCAACCGAGGACAACTCGTACCTGCCGCCGTGCCGCCTTACTGAGGACTAATTGGTGTCCGATGAGAGGGCATGATTCAGGTGAGGCCGCCGGTGGCGAGAGCGGTGAGGAAGCCGCTCCAGGCTGGGGCGGGGAAGAAGAGCGCCGGGCCGGTGGGGTTCTTGCTGTCGCGGATGGGGATGGGGCCCGGGACCTGGTCGGCGATCTGGAGGCAGTCGCCGCCTTGGCCGTTGCTGTAGCTGGAGGCGCGCCAGACGGCGTTGCTCAGGTCTGGCTGCGCAGCGGCGGGGGGCATGGATAACGCTCCTCCATGATGGTGCGGATCAGTTCGAGACTGGCCGCCGGGGGCAGGGCAATGATGTGCAGGTGGCTGTAGATCGTTGCGTACTGCGTCACGGTCTGTGTCGACTCTACTACCTGCCCGGCGGCCGCCGCGCCCTCCAGGTATGCCGCGTCCGGGCCGTCGGGAAAGGAGAGCAGTGTGAGGAGCCTTCCATGACGCCGTGGTGTCCGGCTTCAAAGGGGAGGACTTGAAGTGTGATGTTGGGGCGTTCGGCCATGATGAGCAGGTCGCCCAGCTGCTCGCGCATGATGGCTGGGTCGTCGCCGAAGCGGCGGGCCAGCACGGCCTCGTCGAGGATCGACCAGAGGGCGAGTGGTTCGGGCCCTTCGAGGAGTTTGCGGCGGCTGAGACGGGCTTCCACCTGGTGTTCCAGCTTCTCTTGGGTGGTGCCCGGCTGGCTGGCGAGCATGAGTGTGCGGGCGTAGGCGCGCGTCTGCAGGATGCCGGGGATGACCTGCGCGTTGTACTTCCGCAGGCGAGAGGCGCGGGCCTCCATGTCTGTGTACGGCCGCACCCAGCCCGGCAGGCCCTCTCGCGTCATGTGGTGGTACGCGATGTTGATGTCGTCGTCCGCGCCCAAGGCCGTGTCGAGCAACGCCGACAGTGGCTCGTTCGGCGGGTCCGAGGCCAGTTCGATCTGGGCGATGCGGCTGTGGGAGACGAACACCGCGTCGGCGAGCTGCTGCTGCGTCCAGCCCTTCCGCTCGCGGAGCTTGCGCACCTTCGCGCCGAGTGCGGAGGCCAGGGAGGCACGCGGGTCAAGGTCTTTGGGGCGGGCCAACGTCGTGTCCCCTCTGCGGTGATTCCGTTGTGAGAGCGGTGGTTTCAAGCGGTCACGCCTTGTGAGCGTATCGGCACGCGAGAACGATCGTGGGCGTTCCGATCAACTGCCGTACATGGGGTGACGATGGAAACAAGTGAACGAATCGGCGCGGTCGTTGTCGCGCTCGGGCCCGAGCCCGAGCCGGAGCCGGACGGGTGGCCGCTGCCCGCGCAGCCGGATGACGGGAACGCCTGGGAGACGGGCCGCTGCTGGCTGTACTGCCGCCGCGAGGGCGTCCGCGTGCTGTGGCTCGGGCCGGTCAGGACGCCGGGCGCGGACGGGCACCTGTACGCCTGCGGGCCGTGCATCGCCGAGCTGACGCGCATGATCCGCGAGGAGCTGCACCGGAGGGACCGCGCCAACGTCCGCGTGCTCCGCCCGGCGACGGCGTTCGTGCGCGTTCCGCCGCACGTGCCGTCGTGCAGGCACCGGTCCATGGACGGGAAGATGGGGCAGAAGTTCTGCGAGGAGTGCGGGGAGCAAATCTACTTGTGAACAGCACTCGGGACGACGAGGAACGCGAGCGGCGGCACCGCGAGAGCGGTGAGCGGCTGCGTGGAGAGTTCGGGCTGGACGAGGAGCGGCTGGCGCGGGCCCGGCAATGGGCCGACGACGTGACCAATCGGCGTACGAGGCTCAGCCTGCCGAAGTACTGGGCGCTGTGGGAGGGCCGTCAGACGCGCAGGAACTGAGCGGAGTCCAGCACGAGGGTGCGCTCCGCCACCGGGATCTCGATCTTCTCGCCGAACGTCCCCGAGACGGTGTGCTGGTACGCCCCCCCCTCTGGGCGGGTGAAGAGCGTCCACCGCGCGGTGAGGACGTTCACGACCAGGTAGGCGTTGATGCCGCGCAGGGCGTAGTGGCCGGGCTTGGTGTTGTAGTCGCGGTCTTCGCTCTCGGGGGAGACGACCTCGACGACGAAGGGGAGCAGGCTCTCGTCGAGCTTGGCGCTGCCGGGATCGACCTTGTCGGCCGGGACCGCGGAGACGTCCGGCTCGGGCTTGTAGCCTTCGCGGGCTGGCGTGACCTGGAACTCACCGACGGGTGTCCATCCCGGCAGCGCGGCCTCGATCTGGTTCTCAATGCGTCGCTGGGTGGTCCTGTGCGCATGGGTGATCGGTACCAACGTCAGTCCGTTCCTCGTCAGCCGCAGCCGGACACTCTTGGGTACCTGGACCTGTTCCTGGGCGAAGCCCACCCAGTCATCGGTGATCGTCACGGCTACCTCCCTGGCCAGCTGGCTTCCAGCCTAGCGGCCGCAGGTAATTGAGTTGAGCGCTCGCCGCCACGGCGTGATGATCGCCCCGTGATCGATACGGGACTGTCGGGTCGGGTCGTGCTCGTCACCGGGGGGAACGGGGGAATCGGGGCCGCCATCGTGCGGGCGTTCGCGGCGCAGGGGGCGCGGGTGGCCGTGCACTACGCGCCCGGGGGCGGCGAGGACGCGCCGCCCGGCGTTCGGTGGGAGCATCAGACGCCGGGGCGCGAGGCGGCCGAGTCGCTCGTGGCGGCGTTGGGGGAGGACACGGCCGCGGCGGTCGGGGGCGATCTCGCGGCGGCGGACGCGGCGGGCGAGCTGTTCGACGCCGTCGAGGCGCGGCTCGGGCGGCGGGTGACGGTGCTGGTCAACAACGCCGCGCACTGCGAGACCCCCGACACCATCGAAGCCCTCACCGCCGAGAGCCTTGCCCGCCACTATCGGATCAACGCCATCGCCCCCGCGCTGCTGACCGCCGAGCTGGCCCGGCGCACGCCGGACCAGCCGGCCGCCACCGAGGCGGCCTGCGTCGTGAACATCTCCACCGACGCCGCCCGGGCGTTTCCACGCCAGCTCGGGTACGGCACGTCGAAGGCCGCGCTGGAGGCGTTCACCCGCGCCGCCGCGCTCGACCTCGCCGCCGCCGGGATCCGGGTCAACGCCGTGGCCCCCGGGCCGGTCCAGTCCGGATGGATGAGCGAGGAGATGCAGGACTACGCCCGCACGATCGTGCCCTTGGGGCGGGTCGGCGAGCCGAGCGACATCGCCGACGCCGTCGTCTTCCTCGCCTCCCGACAGGCCCGCTGGATCACGGGGCAGGTGCTGCAGGTGGCCGGAGGGCACGCGCTGTGACGCCACGCCACGCCACGAGCCGGGCTTGACGGCCCGCTGGCCTTCGACGCCGAGCCAGGAGGGTGGGTCGGGCGGCATGAAGAGGCCGCCACAGCGCTGGTGGCGCATGCGGCGGCCTCGGTTCGTGAGGACGTGAGGAGGTGAGGAGCTGAGGAGGTGCGGCGGGCAGGGGCACCTGTTGCAGATCCAGCGACCGCGACGGCCGCGACGGCCGCACAGCCACGCCTCGCGATTTCGCCTCACATATTGATCATGTGCCCCGCCAGGCCGTGGATCGCCTCCTTCACGGCCTCGCCCAGCGTCGGGTGCGCGTGGACGTTGCGCGCCACCTCGTGGACGGTCAGGTCCCACTGCTGGGCCAGGGTCAGCTCCGGCAGCAGCTCCGTGACCTCGGGGCCGATGAGGTGGGCGCCCAGCAGCTCGCCGTAGCGCTCGTCGCTGATGACCTTGACGAAGCCGGAGACCTGGCCCAGGCCGTGGGCCTTGCCGTTGGCGGTGAAGGGGAACTTCACGGCCTTCACCTGGAAGCCCGCCTCCCGCGCCTGCTGCTCGGTGTAGCCGAAGCTCGCGATCTGCGGCTGGCAGTAGGTGGCGCGCGGGATCATCGTGAAGTCGAGCTCCATGGTCTCCGCGCCCGCGATGGTCTCGGCGGCGATGATGCCCATGGCCTCGGCGGCGTGCGCCAGCATCAGCTTCGCCGTCACGTCGCCGATGGCGAAGATGTGCGGCACGTTGGTGCGGCCCCGGCCGTCGACGTCGATGGCGTTGCGGGCGGTGAGGGCGACGCCGGTGTTCTCCAGGCCGTAGCCGGTGACGCGGGGGGCGAAGCCGATGGCCTGGAGCACCTTGTCGGCCTCCAGGACCTGCTGCTCGCCCTTGCCGTTGGTCACGGTGACGCGGACGGGCGCGGCCGGGTCGGAGTCGTCGATGGCGTCGACCCGGGTGGAGGTCAGAACCTGGATGCCGAGCTTGCGGTACTGGCGCGCCAGCTCCTTCGAGACCTCGGCGTCCTCCAGCGGCACCACGCGGTCCAGGAACTCGACGATGGTCACATTCACGCCGTAGTTGTGGAGCACGTACGCGAACTCGACGCCGATGGCCCCGGCGCCCGCGATGATGACGCTGCCGGGGAGCTGGTCGGTGAGGATCTGCTCCTCGTACGTCACGACGCGCTCGCTGAGGGAGGTGCCGGGCAGCAGCCGGGTGGTGGCCCCGGCGGCGATGATGCAGTGGTCGAAGGTGATGGTCTCGCTGCCGCCCCCCGTGAGCGCCACCGAGAGGGTGCGCGGGTCGGTGAAGCTGCCCCGGCCGTCGTACTCGGTGATCTTGTTCTTCTTCATCAGGTAGTGCACGCCCGCGACGCGGCCGTCGGCGACCTTGCGGCTGCGCTTGAACGCCTCGCCGTAGTCGAAGCTGACGCGCGCGCCCTCGCCCTCGACGCGGATGCCGAAAGTGCTCGCCTCGTGCGTGAACAGGTGCGCCAGCTCGGCGTTGCGCAGCAGCGCCTTGGAGGGAATGCACCCGACGTTCAGGCACACGCCGCCCCAGTACTTCTCCTCGACGACGGCGGTGCGCAGGCCCAGCTGGCTTGCGCGGACCGCGGCGGTGTACCCGCCGGGGCCCGCTCCCAGAACGACGACGTCGTAGTGCGTGCTCATCTGTCTCAGAACTCCTCGCTGGCGTGGTGCTGGCCTGGTGCTGGCGTGGTTTCCTGCCCCGTCCCATGACACCACGTCCCGTCCGGGCTCGGCCCGGCGACCTCTGTGACCCGGCGCACGGCCCCTCCGCTCGCCTCCGCTCGCTCCGTTCGCCATTCGAACCTGCGCATTCACCCATCCGTCGCACATCCGGCGTAAGCGATCCTCGTTGGTCAGGCGTGATGGAAACCGACGAAACCCTTCTCTTCGCGCGCCCCGAGTTCGAGGGCGAACTGGCCCAACTCCTGCGCAACGCCGCCCGGGAGAACGCCGTCACGGAGACCGCCGGCCACCATCCGCCGCTGGATGCGTCGCTGCATACGTCATTGCATACGCCCCTGCATACGCCCCTGGTGCCGCCCCCGACCCCGCCGCCCGCCGGAACCCACCCGCACGGCCAGTCCCCGCTCCAGGACCCCTCGCCGCTTCCCCGCCACCGCAGGCAGCGCCGCCTCCCGTGGCGCGGCCGGGGCCCGGGGTCCGGGGAGGGCGCGGCGGCGTGGTGGCTGCGCTGCGCCAGCATGCTGCTGGCCGCCGCCGCCTCCGCCATCGTGGCCATGCTCAGCGTGCTCGGCGGCGTCACCTCGTACCAGCCGCTGCGCGACATCGCCAGCCCTGCCGTCTCCGAGGCGCTGGGGTCGTGGTGGCCGCTGCTGATCTACGGCCCGTGGCTGGTGGCCTGCCTGTCCATTCTCCGGGCGGCGCTGCACCAGCGGAGCGCGCTGCACTCCTGGCTGGTGATGGTCGTCTTCTCCGCCCTCGCGGTCGGCCTGTGCGTCGCCGGCTCGCCCCCCACGGTCACCGGCGTCGCCGTCGCCGGGCTGGCCCCGGTCTCCGCGCTGGTGGCGTTCCACCAGCTGGTCCGGCAGATCACGCTGATCCACCCGCCGCGTCACGCCCTGCCGCGCCAGCGCAGGTGAGCCTGCCCGGGGCACCGGCGGGGCCGAGGGAGCCGACGGGCGCGACGCCCTTGACCGTGCGCGTGACCGGCAGGGTCTCCATGCGCTCGACGCCGGGCAGCGCCGCGACACGCGTCGTCAGGTACGTGTACAGCGCGGGGATGTCGGAGCAGACGGCGACGGCGAAGAGGTTGCTCGGGCCGGTGGTGGCGGTGCAGAACGCCACCTCGGGGTGGTCGGCCAGGGCCGCGCCGGTCGACGCCAGGAGGGAGGGCGGCACCGACAGCCACAGCGCGGCCCGGACGCCGAGGCCGAAGAGCACGAAGTCGTACTCGACGTCGAAGTACACCGTCCCGTCGGCGCGCAGGGCCGCCAGCCGCCGCCGCACCTGCGAGGGGGACCAGCCGGTGGCCCGCGCCAGGGCGTTGACGGGCATCCGGCCGTCGCGCCGCAGCTCGGCCAGCAGCCGCAGGTCCGCCGGGCCGAGCGGCCCGGCGGGATCCGGGTCCGCCGGCTGAGGGCGCAGCCGTTCCGCCTGCCCGGCGGTGAGCGCGCCCGACTTGTTGACGAGGCTGAGCGGGCCGCCGAAGAAGGTGTGCAGGTGCTGGTGGGCGGTCATCCGCACCACGCGCCGGGTGCGCGGCAGCCGGTCCAGCAGCGGCGCCTCGCCCCAGGCGCTGCGCACGGCGAAGGACAGCTCCGCGCCGCCGGACAGCAGTGACACCCACAGCGTGTCCTCCCGGCGGGCCAGCACCTTCGCCATCTCGGCGGCCGTGCCCGGCACGCACTCCAGCCGCAGCGTCCACCACGACTCGCCCAGCGTCCCCGCGTGCGGCAGCCCGGCCACCCGCAGCTTCCCGGCGGCGCGCAGCCGGGCGTAGCGGCGGGCGACGGTCTGGTCGGAGACGCCGAGCACGGCGGCGATCCGCGCGAACGGGGCGCGCGCGTCGATCTGGAGCGCGTGCACGATACGCCGGTCGATGTCGTCGTGTGTGTCGGGATTCATTCCGTGCAGACTACGCCGTGTCGGATAGCGCCGTGGCGGCGTGATCGGCTGGGCGCCGCCACCCGGGGCGGCGCAGCCTGGTGCGCATGAGTGGGACTACGCCGACAACGCCGACAACGCCGACAACGCCGAAGGCCTCGCCCGCGCGGGCAGGCAAGTGGTGGCCGCTGGTCGCGGTCTCCCTGGGCAACTTCATGCTCCTGATCGACGTCACCATCGTGATCACCGCCCTCCCCGACATCACCCGCGACCTGGACGCCGGGCTCACCGCGCAGCAGTGGGTGCTCGACGCCTACGCGCTGGCGCTGGCCGCGCTGCTCATGGCGTTCGGCGCGGCCGGGGATCTCTACGGCCGCCGCCGCGTCTACCTCCTCGGCCTCGGCGGCTTCGCGCTCGCCTCGCTGGCGTGCGGCCTGGCGCCCGGCCCCGAGGTGCTGATCGCGGCACGCGCCGCGCAGGGCGTGGCGGGGGCGGCGATGTTCGCCAGCAACGCCTCGCTGCTGGCCGCCACCTACCACGGCCGCGACCGGGCGGTGGCGTTCGGCCTGTGGGGCGCGGTGAGCGGGGCGGGCAGCGCTCTGGGCGTGGTGCTGGGCGGCGTGCTCACCCAGTACCTGGAGTGGCGGGCCATCTTCCTGGTCAACCTGCCGCTCTCGGCGCTGGCGCTGTGGCTGACGTGGCGGACCGTCGCCGAGTCGCGGAACCCGGCCGGGGGCCGGATCGACTGGCCGGGCACGGCGGCGTTCACCGGCTGCGCCGCCGCGCTGGTCTACGCCCTGATCCGCGGCGGCGAGGACGGCTGGGGCGACGCGCTGACGCTGGCGGCGTTCGGCCTCGCGGCCGTGGCGCTGGTGGTGTTCGTGCTGATCCAGCGTGGGCTGGAGCGGGGCGGGAGCGGCGGGCTGCTGGACCTGCGGCTGATGCGCCGGCCGTCCTTCGCGGCGCTGATGACGGGCGCGATGATCCTGAACGCGGCGGCGTTCTCGCACTCCATCTACACGATGCTGTGGCTCCAGGCCGGGCTCGGGCTCAGCCCGGTGCGGGCGGGCCTGGCGATGCTGCCGATGGCGGTGACGGCGTTCGTGGTGGCGGGCGCGGGCGGGCGGCTGCTGGACCGGCTGCCGCCGCGGGTGCCGATAGCCGTCGGCGTGCTGCTGATCGGGGTGGGGGCGCTGCTGCAGACGGCGGTGGCGCCCGGATCGGGGTGGACGGTGCTGCTGCCGGGCCTGATGGTGACGGGCGTGGGCGTGGGGCTCGCCATGCCGGTCCTGGTCTCCGCGGCGCTGGCCGCGGCCCCGCCGGAACGCGCGGGCATGGCCAGCGGCGCGGTCAACACCTTCCGCCAGCTCGGCTTCGCCCTCGGCGTCGCCGTCCTCGGCACGATCTTCACCTCGGCGGGCGGGCCGACGAGCCGTGCCGCCTTCGCCGACGGCCTGGACGCGATCTACCTCACGGCGGGCATCGCGGGCATCGCGGCGGCGGCCCTGGTGGCGTTCGCCGTCCGCGAGGCCCCCCGCTCCGCGGGGCCGGTCCCGGCGCAGCCGCCTGAGCCGTCCCCCGCGGGCCGGTAGCGGGGGCGGTCAAAACCGCCGAGGCCCATGGTCCGAGGCCCGGGCCTTCGGTCCATGGGCCTCGGCGCGGCCGCTCGGGCCGTGCGGCCTCCGGCCCGGCTCCGGCAACGCGGCGCCCACGGTCTCCGGCTTCCCGGTCCTCGTCCGGAAACGCCGGGGGTCCTCCGGAAGGGCCGGCCCCGGTTTCGGCCTCAGGCCCAGATCGCCTCGGCCACGGCAACGCCCGTGAAGGTCGCGCCGAGGCACGCCAGCACGCTAGCCGCCACGTTCGCGGCGGCCAGCAGGCGTGCGCCCTGCTCCGCCAGGCGCAGCGTCTCGTAGGAGAAGGTCGAGTACGTCGTCAGCGCCCCGCACAGGCCGGTGCCGAGGAAGAGGCGCAGCTCCTCGGACGCCGCGCCCGACGTCACCGCGCCCGTCAGCACGCCGAGCACCAGGCAGCCGGCCACGTTGGCGCCGAAGGTGCCCCAGGGGAAGACCGTGTCGTGGCGGAGCTGCACCGCCCGGTCGGTGAGGTAGCGCAGGGGGGCGCCCACCATGCCCCCGGCGATGACCAGCAGCCAGTTCACCGGCTCACCGCTCGGCTTCGGGCTCGGGATCGGGCCAGGGCTCGGGCTCGGGTTCGCGGCCCACGTACCGGATCACCTCGACGTCGTCGAGGATGACCAGCCCCTCCTCCACCAACTCGTCGAGCTGCGGCAGGAACTCCCGCACCCGCGCCTCCGCGTCGACGATGACGACCGCGACCGGCAGGTCCTCGCTCAGCGACAGCAGCCGCGAGGTGTGGATGAGAGAGGAGGCGCCGAAGCCCTCGATGCCGCGGAAGACGGTCGCGCCCGCCAGCCCGGCCGCACGGGCGCGGTGCACGATCTCGGCGTAGAGCGGCTTGTGGTGCCAGGTGTCGTTCTCGCCGGTGAAGATCGTGACGCGAAGTGCCCTGCCCGTCAGCCGGGTTGCCCTGGCCCGTCCCTGCGTGGTCATGGCCGCGTCACCGCCCGTGTCGCCCGTGTCGCCCGCGTTGCCCGTGTCGCCCATCGCGTGGCCGTCGCCGCGAGCCACACCGCCGCCAGCGCGGCCGCCACCGTCAGTGTCATGTACGCCAGCGCCGCCCGCGCCCGCTCGTGGTCCACCAGGATCTCGATCTCCTGGCTGTAGGTGGAGAAGGTGGTGAACCCCCCGAGCACCCCGGTGCCGAGGAACGGCCGCACCAGTCGGTGCGCCGCCCACACCTCCGATATCAGCACCATCAGGACGCCGATGAGCGCGCAGCCGAGGGCGTTGACGCCGAGCGTCGTCCAGGGAAAGCCGTCCCCGGGCGCCGGCCACAGCCGCATGGCGGCGTACCGGGTCACGGCGCCGAGCCCGCCGCCGAGGGCCACCACGGCCACGACCGGCCCCTGGCCGCGCCACGGCCGCGGGCGCGTCCTGCGGCGTGGCACGGGCTCGTCCATGGCCCGAGATCGTAGGTCAGACGGTCGACGGCTCGCTCGTGGGATCGGGCTCGGCGCCCAGCGTGGTCGTCTCCGTCGTCAGTTCGGACTCGCGGGAGCGTCTGGACCGCCGCCTCGGGGCGTCCCGGCCCACCGGCCGCACGCCGCCCTCCACCAGCGCGCCGAGCCCCAGCACCGCGCACAGCCCCGGCTCCTCCGCCACGGACACCGGCATCCCGGTGTTCTCGCGGATCGTCGCGTCCAGCCCCGGCAGCACCGCCGAGCCGCCCGTGAGCACGATGCCCCGGTCGGCGAGGTCGGCCACCAGGTCCGGCGGGCAGCGGTGCAGCACCGCGCGGATCGCGTCCAGCAGCGCGATCAGCGGCGGCATCACCGCCTTGCGCAGGGTGGCGGGGTCGACCCGCACCGTGCGCGCCAGGCCCGTGGCCACGTCGCGCCCGTGCACCTCGGCCGTCTGGTTGACGGGCCCGGCCAGCGCCAGCTGGAGCTGGTGGACCGCCTGGCTCGGCATCAGCAGCTCGTACTGGTTGCGCAGGTGCTGCATCAGCGCCCGGTCGATCGTCTCCCCTCCCATGGGGACCTTGTCCGCGGCCACGATCGATCCCAGCGACAGCACCGCGACCTGCGTGGTGGCGGCGCCGCACTGCACGATCATCGTGGCCTCGGGCTGCTCCACCGGCAGCCCGCAGCCGATCGCCGCCGTGACCAGGCTGTCCACCAGCTCCACCTTCCGCGCCCCGAGCCCGATCAGCGTCTCCAGCGCGGCCCGCCGGGCCAGCGGGTCGGCGTCGTGCGGGATGCAGGTCGCGGCGCGCAGCATGGGGCGGCGGCGCCAGGCGCGGCGGAGCTTGGTCCCGACCATGGCCCGCAGCATCCGCTGCGCCATCTCGATGTCCACCACGGTGCCGCCGTTGATGGGCCGCACCACGCGGATGTTGGCGGGGGTACGCCCCGCCATCCGCTCGGCGGGCGAGCCGACCGCGATCAGCGCGCCGTTGCGGGTGTTGACGGCGACGACGGAGGGCTCGTCCACGATGAGCCCGGTGTGCTTGAGATAGACGCGGGTCCGGGCCGCACCGAGGTCGGCGGCGAGGGAGCAGCGGCGAAGATGATCAAAGCTGAGGGTCATACCCGTCATGCTGAGCGCCTGCGGCGCGCCCCGCGCGGTGAAGTGGTCCGGATGGGGGGCGGAGGGTGATCGAAGGGTGACGATCTGTGTCCTCCGTCTCCTCCGTCTCCTCCGTGCCCTGGGTGTCCCGGGTGTCCCGGCCCGTAGCCAGGCAGCCAGCCACAGCGGCCGGCGTCACCGCACCCGCGGCCGCAGCTCCTCGGCCACGAAGCGTACGAAGCCCTCGGGGTCCGGCTCGTCCGCCGTCGGCTGGAGGACCACCGTGTCCGCCCCGGCGGCCGCGACGCGCCGCACCGCCTTCGCCACCGCCTCCGCGTCCCCGGCGGCGCCGGTGGCCTCGGCGTTCGGCCGCTGTGCCAGCTCGGCGCGCAGCCGCTCCTCGGCGCCCGCCCCCGTCGCCTCCAGCGCCGTCAGGAGGTAGACCACCACCTCGTGGTGTTCCGTCACGGACCGGCCCGCGGCCGCCCGTCCCTCGTCGATGTGGCGGCGCGCCGCCCGCACGCCCTCCGTCGAGACGTCGGCGTCGAGGATCGTGCCGTCCGCCGCCTCGCCGGTCAGGCGCAGCGTACGCGGCCCCCTCGCCCCCGCCAGCACGGCGGGCGCGCTCGCGGGCGGCCAGTCCAGGGCCACGTCGTCCAGCTCCACGTAGCGGTTGTGCCCGACCGTCGTCACCCGCTCCCCGCGCAGCAACGCCCGCAGCGCCAGCAGGTGTTCGCGCAGCAGCGTGACGGGCGAGTCGACCCGCGCCCCGACCTGCCCCATCCACGACTGAACGCCGTGACCCACGCCCAGCCGCACCCGCCCGGGGAAGAGCCGGTGCAGGGTGGCCGCCTCCATCGCCGTCAGCGCCACGTTCCGCAGCGGCACCGGCAGCAGCCCGACGCCCACCCGCAGGCTCTCCGTCCAGGCCAGCGCGGCGGAGGCGCTGGCGATGCCGCTCTCCAGGAAGCAGTCCTCCCACAGCCACAGCTCCGCGAGCCCCGCTTGGTCCGCCGCGCGCGCCACGGCGCGCAGCCGTTCGGGGGGAAGCTGGGGCCGGAACACCGCACCGAGAACAGTCATGATCCCCTTTCTACCGGTTCCACGGACCTAGGCACCGGGAGACGAGCCGTCGGCGGCCTTCGACACTGAGCGGGCCTGTCGTGCCCGGTCGAGGAGAACGAGGGGCACAGCAGCCGCGGCAAGGGTGGCTCCGATCAAGCAGACCGAGGTGAGAGCGGCCTCTCGTGTGAGTGAGGCGGCTGCGAGGACGGGGGTGATGCTGATGCCCAATTGGAATGCCGACACGGTGGTAGCGCCGGCGAGGGTCGGCGCATCGGCCGCGACAGCGAAGACGCGTCCGTAGAGGGCGGGGTTCAGCACGAACGCGGCGATGCCGAGCAGGAAAACCGTGGGCACTACCGCCCAGACCTGCTGGATCGCGACAACCATGACGATCGACAGGATCACGATCGCCGATGCGCCGGCAAGGAGTGCGAGGTGAGGGCGCTGGTCGGAGATGCGGCCGCCGATGGACAGACCGACGAAGGCGCCGAGGCCGAAGAGAGCGAGGATCGCCGGTATCCAGACCTCGGGGAGGGCGGTGATGTCTTCGAGCATCGCCGCCAGGTAGTTGAAGGTGATCATGTACGCCGCAGTGGTCAGGATCGTGATGCCGTAGATGCCCCACAGCGCCGGTTTCCGCATGGTGGCAAGCTCCCGCGACACACTCGGCCCGGTGAGCTGGCTGGTTTCTGAGCCGGCGGCGGGGAGTCCGAGGAGACAACCGATGATCCCGGCGACCGTCAGAGCCACAACGCCCCAGAAGCCGCCGCGCCACTGGGTGAAGTGGCTCAGGAGCGTGCCTGCGGGGCCACCCGCGACCATGGCCACGCTGAGCCCGCTGACCACGACTCCGGAAGCGCGGGCGTTCCGGTCCGGTGTCACCAGGCTGATCGCGGTCACCGACGCGACCGCGAAGAAGCCCGCGTAGGCGACACCCGCAACCACCCTGGTCACCAGCAGGACCTGGTAGTTGCCCAGCAACCCGACGACGATACTGGCGGCGAAGAGGCCCTGGGTTGCCACCAGCGAGGTGCGGCGGGGCCAGTGAAGACTGAGCACCGCACATGGTGGCCCGCCGATCACGACACCCAGCGCGAAGGCGGTGATCAGGAACCCGGCTGAAGGGAGCGTGATGTCCAGATCGGCGGCTACCGCCGGCAGTACGCCGGCCAAGAGGAACTCTGCGTTTCCCATGGCGAACAGGCTGAAACCGAGCAGGTAAACGCCGGCAGGCAACCTGTTGGAGCGTCTGTCCCGGGACGCCTCTGCGGTGGTGCCGGACATCAGCGCGCACCCCCGACGCCAGGCCGCTCGCCCGAGACGGCAGCGGACAGCTCCCCGTCGAGCAGCCAGGCGGCCATGCTGAGGGCGGTGGTCGAGCCCGCGCCCGCGGCGGCGGCGACCTGGGCTCGCGGATTGACCACGTTCCCGGCGTGAGGCACTGGGCGAGGCGCCACGAAGATGGCCCCACACGCGAATGTCTCGCCGTCGTCGAGTCGCAGATCGAACGTGCCGTCCGGCGCGCGGCGCGCATCGACCACCGATCCCGGCAGCAGCGTCCCGCCGTAACGAGTCACCTCCTCCCGCCCCCGGGCCACGAACTCTCTCGGCGCCATGCCGTCCCGGGTCAGGTACCCGCGCATGTGGTCGGCGGGCCCGTTCCCGGGCTCGCCGCCGTCAACGACCAGAGTCGCGAACTGCGCCCTCGCGGGCACGACTCCGGCCGACAGGCCGGGAGCCCCACCGCCGATGATGATGGTGTCCCCCAGCGCCTGAGCCGCCGATCCGCTCGTTGCGTGCGTTGTTGTGTCCATTCGGATCACCTCCACCGAGAGGGTCGGCACCGCCGACCGCTTTCGACAAAGACCGTTGCCGATTCCGGGACACATTGGGGAGACTGCCTCCCATGGACGACCAGCCGAGCGTCGATGCCGTGATCGAGCAGATCGCTCCCCGGCTGCGGCGCGCCCGCGAGAAGAAGGGCGTCAGCCTGGCCGACCTCGCGCGAGCCACTGGCATCTCGACCAGCACGCTGTCCCGACTGGAATCAGCTCAGCGCAAGCCAAGCCTCGAGCTCCTCCTGCCGATCACCGCGGCGCTCGGCATCCCCCTCGACGACATCGTTGCTGCGCCCCGCATACTCGACCCTCGCGTGCCACAGCACCCCACCAGGAAAGACGGCCGCGTGCTGATCCCGTTGTCGCGGCAACAGGGAGAGCCACGCGCATACAAGATGATCATCCCCGCGCACGACGAACAGCCCCACCTGCGGACGCACGCAGGATACGAATGGCTCTATGTGCTCCGCGGACGACTCCGCGTAAAACTGGGCGATCACGATTTCACCATGGGAGCCGGTGAAGCTGCCGAGTTCGACTGCCACATTCCGCACTGGTTCGGCGCCGCGGGACGCGGCAGCGTCGAAGTGCTCAGCCTCTTCGGAAAACAGGGCGAACGCATCCACCTCCGCACTCCGCGGCGTTGATGCACAGGAGCACCGAGAACGTGTCAGCCGTGAGCCGCCAGTCAGCCGATAGGCGGACGCGGACGAGATCCGTGTAAACGCGCGAACCGTACAGCCGCCAAAGCGGCCAAGCCGCCCGTCTCCCGACGTCACGACCCGATTACCGGCCCTGGAACACCACCCACACCGGCCCCGGCGCGAACCGCAACGGGTCGCCGCCCGGCGTCGTGAACTCCGTGCCGTCGTCCTCCGACGGGCGCGACCACTCGGCCGGGTACGCCCGGCCGTCCCGCAGCACCGTCGCCGTGCCCTCGCCGACGGTCTCCGTGTACGGGGAGAAGACGCCCTGCACGTCGTGGAACTCCGACTCGCGGACCGTGACGTCCTGCACGATGACGGTCGCGGGCTCGGCGTCGGTCTCCTCGCCGTCGAGCGAGACCTGCCACCGCTCGTCCCCCGCCGACCACGCGAAGGAGAAGCTCGCCGCCGGGTAGGACACCTCGTACTCCCGCGCCGCCTCGCCGCCCCGCCCCGGCGCGTCGCCGAAGCGGAACCCGATGTCCGCCGCGTCGCTGGCGTCGGGCGCCGTGTCCAGCAGCGCGTCCGGGTCGGCGTACAGGTTGTACGGCGCCGGGCGGTCCCCGTGGCGCTCGTACGCGTCGCCCGCGACGCTCGGCGGCACCAGGGAGACCTCGCCGTCCGCCGCCGTCTCGTCGTAGAGCCCCTGGAGCTTGCTGTTGATGCCGGAGTAGGCGAACGCCGGGTCGCCGAACTGCTCCAGCAGCTCCAGGTCCGACTCCCGGCCGCTGCGGACCGGGCCTATCTCCTCGGGCAGCTCCCCGGAGTACACCGCCAGGAAGCGGCTCAGGCCGCCCTCCACCGGCTCGACGTAGACGATGTCGGCGTCGCCCAGCCCGGTCTGCGGTCGCGCCGGCCCCGCGTTGTCGATCTTGATCGCGAGCACAGGCTCCGGGCCCTCGCCGGTCTCAAGGCCCGTGAACGGCGACACCTCGCCGTCGCGGTCGCTCCCCGATCCGGTCCCGCCCCCGCCTCCGCCCCCGCCGCCCTCGTCGTCGTCCGTGCACCCACCCAGCAGCCCGGCCAGTCCCACCGCCGCCACGACCAGCCCCGTCGCGGCGGCGCTGCGTATTCTTCGTCGTTTTCGCCTCATGTTGTCGTCACCCCATCACCCCTCGTGCTTCCAGTGCACCACGATTCACGTGCCCACGCATCGCGGGACGATGTCGAAAACGCCGACCCGGCTCCGACGTCCCCTGCGACAGCTACGAAAGCAGCCACACAACAGCTGCGAAAAACCAATGAGGAGTGAGGGCGATGAAGTTCATCATCATGCTGCGCGGGAACCAGGCCGCCTACGACGCCATGAACGGCAAGGCGTCGGACGACTACCCGGCGTGGAGCGAAGGCGATCTGAAGGCGATGTTCGATCACATGGAGGCCATCAACGACGACCTCTCCGAAACCGGCGAGTTCGTCGACGGCCAGGGGCTGGCGGAGCCGAAGCAGGCCAAGCTCGTCACGGCGGCGCCGGACGGCACCCCGGTCGTCTCCGACGGACCGTACGGTGAGACCAAGGAGGTGCTCGCCGGCTACTGGATCGTGGACGTCGAACGCCCCGAGCGCGCCTACGAGATCGCCGCCCGCGCCCACGCCTGCCCCCTGCCGGAGGGCACCCGGCCCGACCCGCCGGTCGTGGTGCAGCCCGTTTCCTCGGCGAAGGAGGCAGGCTACGAGATGTGACGCCTGACCCTTCCCCGACCGAGGGCCTGCTGCGCACCCACGCGCCGCAGGTCCTCGGCGCTCTCGTACGCCGCTACGGGCACTTCGACCTCGCCGAGGACGCCGTGCAGGAGGCGCTGCTGGCCGCCGCCCGGCAGTGGCCCGGTCAGGGAACGCCGGACAACCCGCGCGGCTGGCTGATCAAGGTGGCCTCCCGCCGGCTGACCGACGCGCTGCGCTCCGAGGAGGCCAGGCGCCGCCGCGAGACGGAGGCCGTGGCCCTCGAACCGCCCGGCCCCACCCGCGCGCCCTCGCGGGACGACACGCTCACGCTGCTCTTCCTGTGCTGCCACCCGGCGTTGACCCCGTCCTCGCAGATCGCGCTCACGCTGCGCGCCGTCGGCGGCCTGACCACCGGCGAGATCGCCCGCGCCTTCCTCGTGCCCGAGAAGACCATGGGCCAGCGCATCAGCCGGGCCAAACGCGCCATCAGGCAGACGGGCGGGCGCTTCACCCAGCCCACGGGACCGGAGCGCGGCGCACGGCTCGCGGCCGTGCTGAGGGCGCTGTACCTGATATTCAACGAGGGCTACACCGCCACCTCCGGCGCCGTCCTGCAGCGGATCGAGCTGGCGGCGGAGGCGATCCGGCTGACGCGCGCGGTCCGGGAACTGCTCCCGGACGACGGCGAGGTGGCCGGGCTGCTCGCGCTGATGCTGCTGACCCACGCCCGCCGCGCCGCCCGCGCCGACGCGGACGGCAACCTGGTGCCGCTGGAGGAGCAGGACCGGACGCTGTGGGACCGCGACCAGATCGCGGAGGGCGTCGCCCTCGTCTCCGCCGCCCTCACCACCTCCCGGCCCGGCCCGTACCAGCTCCAGGCGGCCATCGCCGCCGTCCACGACGAGGCCGAGCGGGCGGCCGACACCGACTGGCCGCAGATCCTCGCCCTCTACGACGTGCTGCGGCGCGTCGACCCGGGCCCGGTCGTCGAGCTGAACCGCGCGGTGGCCGTGGCCATGGTCCACGGCCCGCACGCCGGCCTGACCCTGCTGGAGGACCTGGCCGGCGACCCCCGCCTCACCGAACACCACCGGCTCCACGCCGTCCGCGCCCACCTCCTGGAACGCGCGGGCGAGCGCGAGGCCGCACGCGAGGCGTACCGGCTGGCGGCGGGCCACACGCTCAGCGCTCCGGAGCGGCGCTATCTGCAGCTGCGTGCGGCCCGCCTGAGGGAAAAGGACTGACGTCCTAGCGGACGACGTTCGACTGGACCTCGGTCACCGGGATCGCCCTCTCCTGCCACTGACTGTTCAAGGTGTCGGGCGCGCCGGGGATGTCGACGGGCGCGCCGTTGTCCTCGTAGCTCACGTCGTAGACGAGGCGGGCGCGGGCCGGGTAGCCGCCGTCGCCGGAGACGCGCTCGTACGTGTGGGCGCAGGCATCGCTCTTGGTGGTGGCGAAGGAGCAGGTGATGGTGTCACTGCCGTCCCCGGGGTCGACCTCCAGATGGTCGGGCTGCGCGATGGCGACCAGTCCGAACGCCGAGCTGCCCTCAAGGTTCCCGGACGGTGCGTCATCGGCCCACAGCCAGGTCTCGATGTAGATCACGGCCTCACCCGGCGGGTTGAACGCCAGCGTGAATGAGGGCGCGTCGAGCTCCCCGAACGCGGTCTCGGCCTGCTCTTCGAGGGGCGGCTCCTCGACCTCGTTCTCCCAGGTGAAGTCCTGGTAGGTGATGTTGCCATTGGCGTCTTCGCACCACCGGAAGATGTAGTTGCCGGCGTCCGGTGAAGGGGGGTCGGGCCACTTGGAGGTGTCCTCAAACCCGAACGGCGGGTCGTTCTCCCAGCAGGCGTTCTCCCCTTGGCAGTAGTACTCGTGGTGGCCGGGATTAGCCGCCGTGTAGGCGTCGAGGTGGTCGCACGTCGGCTCTGCGCTGCCTCCGCCGCCGCTGCCCCCGCTGCCGCCCGAGCTCTCGCCGCCGGGGTCCGTGACACAGATGGTTACATCACCGCCCCCGTCCTCCACGTACTCTCCGTCTCCGCAGTCGCGCTCGGCGGCGGCCCTCTCGGTGGTGACCACGACAGCCGTCAGGACAAGGAGAGCACTCGCGGCTGACAGCGTCAGAAGCCGGATGAGGGACGGTATAGGGGACAAACGGTTCACTCGCATGCGATCGTCGCCTCCTCTTCAGGGAGCCTTCTGCTGATCAGCCAGCTGTCGCCGGACCGTTCAGCGGCCATGGCGTAGGGGTGCGGCTTCAGGAGGTCGTCCGGGACAGCGTCGGGAAGAACCTCGCCGTTCCGTAGCAGCTGCCAGCCGTCCTCGTTCTTGCAGGCTTCGATGCGTGCGGTGTCCCCGGTGACCTCGACCGTCACGTCCGTGATGGTGGGCTCTCCCCGGCGATAGACGCCGTCCTCCCGGAGGGGCTGCAATCGTGCGCCCTCCTGCTGCACCAGCATCTCAGTCGCGATGCCGTCGTAGAGGGAGAAGTCCAGCTCCTCGCTGTTCTCCAATTCAATGCGCGCGTCCCAGTACTCCTGATACAGCTGCTCCAGGGCGGCGACATCCGCGCTGTTCTCGTCGTCGTCCCCAGGGCTTTCCCCGGTCGGCTCAGGGGAGTCGCTCTGGGCTCCCTCGATCGGCTCGCCGTCCTCACCCTCGGAGGAGCAGCCCGCGACCGTCCCCGCCAACGCCAACAGGGCGGCTCCGGCCACGAGTCCGGTTCGGATGCGTCCACTACTCAGCCTCGTGCTCACGCGCGTCACCATAGCCGCCCGGGTGGTCGGCGCGGGAGCAGAAAAGGGGTGACCGTAGCGCGGTCGTGACAGGGGGGAGACAACCGCGCGGCTGTCTCCCCCTCGTCCTGCCCGCTGTCAGCGAACGACGTTCGACTGGACCTCGGTCACGGGGACGGCCGTCTCCTGCCAGGGGCTTTCGAAGGTGTCGGGCGCGCCGGGGATGTCGATGGGCGCGCCGTCGTCCTCGAACGAGACGTCGTAGACGAGGCGGGCGCGGGCCGGGTAGCCGCCGTCGCCGCTCGCACGCTCGTAGGCGTAGGTGCACTCGTCGCTCTCGCTGGTGACGAAGTCACACGTGATGATGTCGCTGCCGTCGCCAGGGTCGACCTCCATGTGGTCGGGCTGGGCGATGGCGACCAGGCCGAACGCCGAGCTGCCCTCAAGGTTCCCGGAGGGAGCGCCCTCAGCCCACCACCAGGTGTCGATGTAGATGACGGACTCCTCCGGCGGGCTGAACGCCAGCTCGAAGGCGGGTGCGTTGAGCTGGCCGAACGCAATCTGAGCCTGCTCTTCGAGTGGCGGCTCGGTGGGCAAGTTCGTCCAGGTGTAGTCCTCAAAGACGATGTCGCCGTTGGGGCCGACGCAGTACTTGTAGACGTAGTCCCCGGCGTTCTCCGAGGGCGGCTCCGGGTACTCGCTCGGCTCCACCCCCGCAGGCGGGTTGTTCCACCAGCAGGCGTTCTGCCCCTCGCAGAACCAGTCGGTGGCACCGGGCCATTGCGTCTGGAGGGCCTCCACGTTGCAGGGGGGCTCCTCGTTGCCGCCCCCGCCGCTGGCGCCTCCGCTGCCACCGCCGCTCGGATTCTCCTCACCGGGTCGCTCGTCGCAGTAGACAAGGCTGCTGCCCGGGCCGTCGCACATGCTGGGCTGGGCGGTGGCCTGCTCAGCGGTAACCACGACGGCTATCAGCAGGAGGAGAGCGCTCGCCGCGGTCAGCGCCAGAATCCGGACGCTGGAAGGTATGTGGGAAGACAGGTTCACCCGCATGTGATGGTCGCCTCCTCTTTCGGGAGCGATGTTCTGCTGATCAACCAGCTGTCGGCGGACCGCTCGGCAGCCACGAGGTACGGGTGCGGCGCCAGAAGGGTTTCCGGGACCGCGTCAGGGATCACGTCGCCGTTTTGAACCACGTCCCAGCCCTCCTCGCTCTTGCAGGCTTCGATGCGGGCGGTGTCCCCGGTCACCTCAACCGTCACGTCCGTGATGGTGGGCTCGCCCTGGCGGTAGATGCCGTCGTTTCGGAACTGCTGGAGCTGCGTCCCCTCCTGCTCCACCACGGCACTGGTCGTGATGCCGTCGTAGTGGGAGAAGTCGAGCTCCTCGGTGTTCTCCAGTTCGATCCGGGCGTCCCAGTACTCCTGGTACAGCCGCTCCAGGGCGGCGACGTCCGCGCTGTTGTCGTCGTCTTCGGGGCTCTGGCTCGGATCGGGGGAGTTGGTCTGCGCTCCCTCGATCGGCTCGCCGCCTTCGTCTTCGGAGGAGGAGCAGCCCGTGACCGTCCCCGTCAACGCCAACAGTGCGAAACCGGCCACCAGTCCGGTCCTGAACCGTAGCTTTCGCGTCAACGTGATGCTCTTCACGCGCGACACCCTAGCCCGAGCCGCTGACAGCGAGGGAGACCCATCTTCACGTCCGTGCCAGGGTCGTGACAAAGCCATGACGGTGTCCTAGCTTCCCAGTGTCCGTAATTCCGAAGTGTGTTCGAAATATCGGGCAAATCATAGGAGCCGCTATGACCCCCACACCAACCCCCACACAACGGCGGCGACGGCGCCGCCTGCTGACCGCCTTGCTGGCCGGCGTCGTCGGCTGCGCGGTCGCGCTGCTGGCCCCCGGCGGGGCGACCGCCAACGCCGAGCGCGCCGCCGAGTCGACCACGACCGCCGCCGCCGGAGATCCGGCCCCCACCGCGGCGTTCACCAACCCCGTCGTGCCGGGGCCCAACGCCGCCGACCCGTCGATCGTGTACCACGAGGGCGCGTACTACCACATCGCCACCACCTGGGCCTCGCACTGGGAGATCCGCACCGCCCCCACCCTCGGCGGGCTCGCCTCCGCCGAGCCGGTCACGATCTACGAGGAGACCGAGCCCAGCCGCTGCTGCAACTTCTGGGCGCCGGAGCTGCACCTGCTCGACGGGCCCAACGGCCAGCGCTGGTACATCACCTACAGCGCGGGCGTCGCCGAGAACATCGACCACCAGAACGTCCACGTGCTGGAGAGTGAGGGCACCGACCCGATGGGCCCGTACCACTACAGGGGCCAGGCCGACCCGTACGGCGACGACCGCTGGATGATCGACAGCACCTACCTGACCGCCGACGACGGCAGCCTGTACATGCTCTACTCCTTCTGGGAGGGCACGCAGAACCTCTACGTCGCCCCGATGGAGAACCCCTGGACGCCGTCCGCGCCGGGCGTGCGCATCGCCACGCCCACCCACGACTGGGAGATGTCCGGCGCCGGGGTCAACGAGGGCCCGGCCGTCCTCAAGCACGACGGGCGGACCTTCGTCACCTTCTCCGCCTCGCACTGCGACACCCCGGACTACAAGCTGGGGCTGCTGGAGCTGACGGGCGACCCGATGGACCCGGGCGCCTGGACCAAGTTCCCCGACCCGGTCTTCGAGCGCAACGACGCTGCGGGCGTCTACGGGCCGGGCCACAACCAGTTCTTCACCTCCCCCGACGGCACCGAGACCTGGGTCGTCTACCACGCCAACTCCTCGCCCGACGACGGCTGCGGCAGCTCACGCACGACCCGCGCGCAGCCCATCACCTGGAACGAGAACGGCACGCCGGACTTCGGCGTGCCGGCGGCACCGGGCGAGGAACTGCCGGGCCCCTCCGGCGAGTAGCCGAGCAGGCGAGCAGGCGACTCGGCCGCTCGTCACCGTCCGCCCGGAACAACCCCGACCCCGGCACCCCAGGGTGCCGGGGTCAGGTCTTCTCATCCGTACCGGGCGAGGAAGCGGCGGATCTCCGCCTGGCTGGCCTGGGTGGCCAGGCCTCCCCAGTTGTGGTCGAAGTCGTGGTCGGTGAAGGGGAAGTACCGGGCCCGGTGCGGCACCCCGCTGGCCTCCAGGGCCTCGGCGAGGGCACGCGCCTGCGCGGGCGGCACCAGGTGGTCGCTCTCGCCGGTGAGCATCAGCGTCGGCGGATCGTCGGGCGTGACGTGGCGGACGGGGGAGGCGGCGGCGTACCGCTCCGGGTACTCCTCGGGTCCGCCGCCGGTCAGCGCGGTCAGCGTGTCGCGGGCCGTGGCGTTGTCCCCACCGTCGAAGAGGGTCAGGTCCGCCCGCCCGAACAGCTCGACGACCGCGCTCACCTGGGGCACCGGCAGCGGGCAGCTCGGCTCGAAGCGGGCGTCGTCGTCCCCGGCGTAGGCGGCCATCATCGCGAGCTGCGCGCCGGCCGAGCGGCCCATCACCGAGATGCGGTCGGGGTCCACGCCGTACCGCTCGGCGTGGGCGGCGACCCACGCCACCGCGCACCGGGCGTCCCGGACCGAGGTCTGCCAGGCGGTGCCCTCGGGGACCTCGCCGACGAGCCGGTAGTCGGCGTCGAAGACGTGGTAGCCCTGCTCGGTGAGCCAGCGGTTCCACTCGGGCGTGGCGCCCCGGTGGCCGGAACGCCACGCCCCGCCGTGCAGCAGCACCACGGCCGGGCGCGGCCCGGGGCGGTCGCTCAGCCACACGTCCAGCCGCAGCCGGTGGCCCTCGGGCTCGGCGTAGGTGACGCTGCGCTCCGGGTCCGGCTCGCCGGCGTTGCGGCTGAACGCGTGGCCGAGGTACGTGCCCAGCGAGACCGGCGCGCGCAGGTCACCCGCCGTGCCGACCAGCGCCATGGTCGGGACGAGCGCGGTCAACGCCGTGACCACGGCGGCCAGCGCCGCGACCACCGCGGCCGGGCGCTGGCCCTCCCGCAGCGCGAGGGCCACCACGAGGAGGGCGGCGAGGCTGAGCACCAGCACGTGGAGCGGGAACGCCCGCAGCAGGCGCGCCGGGCCGCCGGGCCGGGTGTCGAAGAACATCAGGTACGCCAGCACCGCGCCGAGCACCAGCAGCACGGCCGCCGCGACGGCGAGGACGACGGGCATGACGGACGCGACGATCTTCATGCTCCGAGCATGCACCACGGCACCGACAGCGGCGCCCAACGAAGGCGGAGCCCGATGCGGGCTTAATGAAAATGGTTTCCGTTTCTGTATAGTGACCGCATGACTGGCCGCATCTCCCCCCTCGCCACCGTGCTGGTCGGCGGACTCCACGCCGACGCCCGCCGCGCCGCCGTCGAGCGCCTCCTGCGCGCCGTGCCCGGCGCCCTCGCGCTCCACCACGACCTCGCCAACGCCGTCATCGACCGCACCGTCACCCGCACCGCCCGCGACGCGGACGGCCTCCTCGGCCAGGTCCCGGTGCCGCTGGTCAACGACTGCGCCTGCTGCGCGCTGCGCGCCGACATCGTGCCCGAGCTGGTGCGGCTGGCCGAGAGCCCCACCCCGCCGCCGCTGGCCGTCGTCGAGCTGTGGGACTCCGTGGAGCCCCGGCCCATGGCGGAGGTCATCGACCGCCACGCGGGCGAACACGTGCGGCTGGCGGGGGTGGTGACGGCGGTGGACCCGGCTCTGGTGCTGCCCTGCCTCGCCTGCGGCGACGACCTGAGCGAGGCGGGCCTGGCCGCCGCGCCCACCGACCAGCGCACCGTCGGCGACACCTGGGCGCGGCAGCTGGAGTACGCCCCGCTGCTGGCGCTCGTCGAGGGCCCGGAGCCGGCCGACGGCGAGGACCGGGCGCTGCTGGCCCAACTCCACCCCACCGCACGCCACGTGGCCGTCCGCGACCCGGCGTTCCCCGCCGCCGCCATGGCGGGCTTCGACGTGGAGGAGGCCGCCGCACGCCACCACCCGGCGTGCGCGCAGCTGCCGCAGGAGGCGTACGAGGCGGGCGTCACGACGCTGGTGTGGCGGCACCGGCGGCCCTTCCACCCCGGGAGGCTGTACGCCGCGCTCCCCGAGCTGACGTGCGCGGCGCCGCGCAGCCGCGGGCGCTTCTGGCTGGCCGACCGGCCCGACACGCTGCTGGCCTGGGAGTCGGCGGGCGGCGCGCTGTGCGTCGACCCCGCCGGCCCGTGGCTGGCCGCGCTGCCCGACGCGGCCTGGGAACTGGTGCCGCCGGTGCGCCGGGCCGCCGCATCGCTGGACTGGGAGCCGGAGTTCGGCGACCGGGTCCAGCACCTGGTCTTCATCGGCCCGGCGCTCGACGCCGACGGGCTGCGCGCGCTGCTCGCCTCCTGCCTGCTCACCGACGCCGAGTACGCGGCGGGGCGGCAGGCGTGGCGCGGAATCGGCTCCGCGTTCGACGAGTTGCTGGATCCCGTTTTCTGATCCGTTTCCTGATCGCCCCGGGGGGCAGGGAACCCGTCGGCCACGCCATCCGTCGAATCGTTGGACCTCCGCGGGGAGGCGGGCGGTCACCGGACCGGCAGTGATGGGGTGGCGACACCGTGTCGTGCACGTGCATTGTCCCGTGCATATGCACTTGAACAGAGTTATGATCGGTGTCAGTTGGGTTCCATGACTACGAGTGGGACTCGTGTTGCATCACTTGCACAGCACTTGCACCACTCGCACGACCCGGGAGACACAAGTGCCCGACGCGTACAACGGCATGGCCGCACACGAAATCCGGGGTGTGAGGTGGTTGAAGAGCAGCCACAGCAACTCGCAGGGCACATGTGCGGAACTGGCCAAACTCCCCAGTGGCGAGGTGGCGATACGCAACTCCCGCTTTCCCGAAGGCCCCGCGCTGATATACACCCGGGCCGAGGTCGAGGCGCTGCTGCGCGGCGTGAAGGACGGAGAGTTCGACCACCTCATCGCCTGAGCTCGCTCAGGCCTTTCCAGGGCAGATCCCGAGACAGAACCAGACGGATCCAGATCAGAGCTTGAAGACCGCCCAGACGATCTTGCCGCGCCGTTCGCCGGTGAGAGGGCGCCAGCCCCAGCTGTCGCTGAAGCAGTCCACGAGGTGCAGCCCGCGCCCGGACTCGGCCACGGGATCGGCCACGCCGTCCGGCCCGGTCTTCGTCGGCTCCGCCTCGCTGTCGTCCCGCACGGCACATATCAGCCGCCGGGCGTAGCGCATCAACTCAAGCTCGACAACGGGGCCTTCGCCGTTCCGGCCATTCCTGCGGCGATCCACGCCGTGCCGCAGGGCGTTCGTCACCAGCTCGGAGACCACCAGCGCCACGGCGTCGAACTGCTCGGGCAGCCGCCAGCCCTGAAGCGTCGCTCGGGTGAACTCGCGCGCGCGGCGCACGGAATCGGGCTGTCCCGGGAGTCCCAGGGTCGCGGTTGACGAGGGGGTCCGCGTGTCGACGGGCGGGAACGATTGCCCTAAATGGTCGAGCATGGGCGTTCCTTTGATCCCCATGACGCGGCACTCCTGGCGTTCGCGGCGGCACTGTATGTTCGCGGAGGGCCGTGGTCCACCGGGGAAGCCCCCCGTCCCCTACCGTCGCCGGGTGTTGAGCGGCAGGGACGTGCTGACGCACCGGTTTCCAGCGCGTAGGACTCATGCTTCCCAACGCTTACGGCAAATGCAAGAGCAGCTGCACGTGCACGAAAAAATTTGATCCATTGTAATCACGCGGGCACCCATCGGAGCCTGGGCGTGGCAGACTTCGCACCGTCGGTCGTGGAGGGCTGTGAGCGCATGAGCACGCATCGGACAGCGGAGCACACGGAACACAGAGAACGCACACATCGCATGGAGCGCACGGAGCCCATGGAGAATGCCGCCGGAGCCGGGTCCGGAGCGGGTGCCGGCAACATCGCCAGCCCCGACAGCGCCCCGGACACGAGCAGCGGATCGATGGTCCGCCGCATCCTGCTGGGGTCCCAACTGCGCCGTCTGCGGGAGGCATGCGGCGTCAGCCGGGAGGACGCCGGGTACGCCATCCGTGCCTCGGAGTCGAAGATCAGCCGGATGGAGCTCGGCCGGGTGAGCTTCAAGCAGCGGGACGTCGCGGACCTGCTCACGCTCTACGGCGTCACCGACGAGGCCGAGCGTGGCCCGCTGCTGGTCCTGGCCAAGTCCTCGGGCAGGGCGGGCTGGTGGCACAGCTACAACGACGTGCTGCCCGGCTGGTTCCAGACATACGTCGGACTTGAGGCGGCGGCGGAACGTATCTGCACCTATGAGGTGCAGTTCGTCCACGGCCTGCTCCAGACGGAGGCGTACGCGCACGCCGTCGTCGTCAGCGGCCACCGGGGCGTGCCGCCGCGCGCCGAGGTGGAGCGGCGCATCGCGCTGCGCCTCGAACGCCAGAAGCTGCTCTTCTCCGAGCACTCGCCCCGGCTGCACTGCGTCCTGGACGAGGCCGCGCTGCGCCGCCCCTACGGCGGTCGCGAGGTCATGGACGAGCAGCTGCGGACGCTGCTGGAGTTCTCGGAGTTCCCGAGGGTCACCCTCCAGGTGGCGCCGTTCTCGCACGGCGGCCACGTGGCGGAGTCCGGGGCGTTCACGCTGCTGCGCTTCTCCGAGGACGAACTCTCCGACCTCGTCTACCTGGAGCAGCTCACCGGCGCCCTCTACCTCGACAAGCACGACGAGGTCGCCTCCTACCAGCGCGTCCTCGACGGCCTGGCCCGTGCGGCGCTCGGCCCGGAGGAGACCAGGGACCTGCTCAGCGAGCTCCGCCGATCGCTGTAGCCGCGCGGCCGGGCGCGGGCGGGCCGCCGCTCAGCCGCGTTCGGCCGCCTCAGCCGAACGGGTTCTCCATCCCGTCCGGCAGCACCTCCACGCTGCGCCGGCCCTCGCCCGCCATCACGTACGCGCCGCCCTCCAGGCGTTCGATCAGGCCACGGGTCCACTCCGCGCTGCTCACGGCGTTGTGGATCCACAGCCGCATGATCTCCCCGATGTGTCCCCACTCGGCGGGCGTGGCCTGCGGGGTCCAGTGCTTCTCGACCTCCTCGCGCCAGAGCTCCAGCGCGGCCACGCGCTCCCGCAGGAGCGCGATCGCCTCCTCGCGCGGGAGGTCCACGATGAAGCCGACGCCGCTGGTCAGCACGTCGATGCGCTGGTCGTGCTGGCGCAACGACTCGCGCAGCAGCTCCAGATACGTCTCCTCGCCCGCCTCCGTCAGCTCGTACTCGGTGCGCGGCGGCCCGCCGGCCGGGCTGGGGGCGGTCTCGTGGGCGAGCAGCAGGCCCTGCTTCGCCATCTGCTTCAGCGCGTGGTAGATCGAGCCGGGCTTGGCGTTCGACCACTGGTGCGCGCCCCAGAACTCCAGGTCGTTCCGCACCTGATACCCGTGCGCCCGCCCGTGCTGGCGCACCGCGCCCAGCACGAGTAGTCGCATCACCGACACGTGGCGCCTCTCTCCTTCGCACTGACCCCTGGGGGCGGAGCCCTACCAGTCTCCCATCCCCGCCACTCATCAAGTTTGACTACCGCCCCTTCGCCACCCTACGCTGTCGCGCTAATCAAACTTGACTAATACCCGGGGAGGGAGCCCGCGTGACCCACGCGATCATCGCCGAGGGCCTGACCAAGACCTACGCCCAGCGCCGGCGCCAGCCGCCCCCCGCGCTGGACGGCTTCGACCTCGCCGTCGCGCACGGCAGCGTCCACGGCCTGCTCGGCCCCAACGGCGCCGGAAAGACAACCGCCGTCCGCATCCTCACCACCCTCCTCCGCCCCACCTCGGGCCGCGCCGAGGTCGCCGGCCTCGACGTGACCCGCCACCCCGACGACGTCCGCTACCGCATCGGCCTCCTCGGCCAGCACGCCGCGCTCGACGAGGAGTTGAGCTCCCGGCAGAACCTCGACCTCTTCGGGCGCCTCTACCACCTCGGCGGCCCCGGCGCCGCCCGCCGCGCCACCGAGCTGCTGGAGCGCTTCGACCTCGCCGACGCCGGCGACAAGCCCGTCAAGCACTTCAGCGGCGGCATGCGCCGCCGCCTCGACCTCGCCGCCAGCCTCATCACCCGCCCCCAGGTGCTCTTCCTCGACGAGCCCACCACCGGCCTCGACCCCCGCGGCCGCACCGAGGTGTGGGAGTCGGTCCGCTCGCTCACCGCCGACGGCACCACCGTGCTGCTCACCACCCAGTACCTGGAGGAGGCCGACCAGCTCGCCGACCGCATCACCGTCATCGACGCCGGCCGCCTCGTCGCCGAGGGAACGCCGGACGAGCTGAAGTCCCGCCTCGGCGGCGACCGCATCGACGTCGTGGTGCGCGACGCCCGCGACCTGCCCCGGGTCGCCGCCCTCCTCGGCGACGGCGGCACCACCGACCCCGACCGGCGGCTGGCCAGCGCCCCGGTCACCGACCGGATGGCCGCCCTGACGGCGACCGTCCGCGCCCTGTCCGACGCCGGCATCGACACCGAGGACATCGCGCTGCGCCGCCCCACCCTCGACGAGGTCTTCCTCCAGCTCACCGACAAGCAGCGAAAGGCGACCGCCGCATGACCAGCCCCACCC